>JAGCVB010000071.1 GCA_017962585.1 Bacteroidales bacterium | reverse complement strand
GCTCCGAGCCGACCTTCAAGAACTCCACGAATACGAGGCCGATGACGCCGTGCTTCGTGCCTGTACAAATATCAAAGAATATCAATACCTGCTTATAAGAAAAGCCGTCGGCAAGAGCGGCTACTCAGTTGCCAACAGCTTTAATCACAGTATCCTGAAAAAACGTATTACTATGATGTCAAAATCCAAATCCCCTCTTGCAAGAGGGCTGCGGGCTCTGTATGTGCTCCCGCTTGTATGTCTGGGCCTTATACTTCAGGCGCAGACCGTTGTCGTTCCAAGGGAACAGAACAAAGATACAAAAGATTCGAAAATAGTCATTCGTTCTATTGATGGTACGACTCCCCTCTACATCATTTTGGAATCGGGACAGGAGAGAGAGGTCTCCTCAGAGGAATTCTCCCAGATTGACCCTGGCCAAATCAAGAGCATGGAAATTCTTAAAGATCAACAAGCCATAGATAAATATGGTCCCAAGGCCGTAAATGGCGTGGTCAAGGTCACAATGAAACTGCCAGATGAAATGGACGAAGAGGTAGTAATTGTGCGCAAGGAAATGGCACCTATGACAGGCCGGTTTGACGCTGTCGCGAGTAAGCCTTTGCTCTTGATGAAGCAAATTTCCGGGAATGAAGTAGTTCTTTCCGATGAAGATTATGATAAGATAGACCAGAGCCGTATAAAATCCGTCGAAGTCCTTGGAGACCAGGCTTCAATCAAAAAGTACACGGATTTATACGGGGAGAAAGCAGAGGGAGGCGTAGTTCTTATCACAATGAAAAGACCCCAGGAACTGGATGAAATTGTGGTTATTCACTACAAGGAGCAAAGCGATGATCTTGACAAGTTCTACCTTGTCAGTCCCGAAACGATGCCAAGATTCCAGGGGGGCGATATGAATAATTTCTCTCAATGGCTCTCTCGGAAGATTTCCGCCCCCTGCAATCATTCAGGCACGGTCATGGTGGGCTTTGAGGTTGGCAGTGACGGTTCCGTTTCGGATGTGAAGATTATGGAGAGCGTTTGCGAGGAAATTGACGCTGCAGTCCTTTCTGCTGTCTCCCAATCTCCCAAGTGGGAGCCTGCAACCGAAGGTGGACGCCCGGTAGCTCAATACCTCACCATCCCCATCGTTTTCCGCATCCGCGAAGACACCAAATCCAAATAGTTCTGTTGGGATTCGCTATTCCTCAACAGCCTCAAGATAGAAAGTGAAGGGGCGGAAGCCGTCGTTGCAGCTGATCATTGCGCTCATAGGATTCTTCATCCAGCCGTCGTAGAAGTTGCCTTCTCCCCTGGCAAGGGACTCCACGAACTCCTTCATCGAGTACCAGGCAGCGCCGCACATCCCCTCCGGGCATTCGCCGTTTTCGGAGATCCACTGCTGACCTTCCTTTATGTCGCAGGTATGCTCAATGGGATTCTCGTACCTGGCCATTAAGTCAGGATAAACCGTGTGTCGAACCGCTGTAATCCGTACCTTCATAGTTTATCGTTTAGTTGTCAATTAAGGTCAGGACCTAGGGTGAGGGACTTGCCTGCGGCAAGGGTGAAGTCTTTGGTCTGGCCGGCGTAACGTACTTTGAAGGGGTGTCCGAGGAGGGACTTGATGGTGCAGGAAGTCATCTTCCCGTCTTTCCAGTCAATGCTTACTTCGTAACCTCCCCTGGCCTTGAGACCGCTGACGGAGCCGTCTTTCCAGGTGGTCATCAGGGCTGGAAGGATGTTGATCTCGCCGTCGTGGCTCTGGAGGAGGCTTTCGGCAATTGCGGCGGTGAGGCCGAAATTGATATCGGACTGGTTGGAGCCGGAGAAATGCAGGTTGTTGCCGAAACCGCCGCGGCGGCCAGCCGGTGTCATAAATATCTTCCTCAGTATCTCGTCGGTCTTCTCTCCGTTCTCCAGCCTGGCCCACTGGCAGATGTCAATGGCGCTGTTCCAGAAAACGGTTACGGGACGCGGTTCCAGCCAGGTCTCTACGGCCTTGGCCAGTTCGGGGGTTCCCCTAAGCGTAATGGAGTTGCCCGGGTAGAGGCCGAAGGTGCCGGACCAGTTATGGTTCTCGCGGCCGCGCTCCCAGTCTTCTATCCAGCCTTGGAGCATTCCGTTTTCACCAATCATATACGGAGGAATCTTCTCCAGCGTGGAAGCCAGCTGGGCGCTGAAGTCGCTGTCTATTCCAAGGAGTTTGGCGGCCTCTATGCAGTGCGGGAAGAGGTCCCTTATCAGGGCGTTGTCCATTGTGGTGGAAGGGGCCAGGAACATCTCCTCGGGGTTGCCTTCTATAAAATAGCCCTGCTCGGGAGACATAGAGAACGGGATAGTCAGGTAGCCGTAGTTGGGGTTCACTTCCAGGATGTCAAGGACAAACTGGGCGGCGCCCTTCATTATGGGGTAGTACTTCTTGAGGAAGTCAATGTCTTCTGTGAACAGGTAGTGCTCCCAGATATGCTGGCACAGCCAGACGCCGCTCATAGGCCACATTCCGTAGCGGGCTGCGTCCACGGGGGCTGTGCCACGCCAGTTGTCAGTGTTGTGGTGGGACACCCATCCGTCGGCATCGTAATAGAGTTTGGCGGTCTCGGCACCGTTCTCGGCCAGGTCCTCGATGAGGTGGAACAGCGGCGGCGTGCACTCGGAGAGGTTGGCTACCTCGGCGGGCCAGTAGTTCATCTCCGTGTTCACGTTGAGGGTGTACTTGCTGCCCCAGTTGGGAAGGAGGTCCTGGCTCCATCGTCCCTGGAGATTGCTGGGCTCGCTGCCTTCCCTGCTGGCGGACACCGTGATATAGCGCCCGAACTGGAAGAGCTTGGCCTGGAGGTCAACGTCGGACTCCCCTCTCTTGAGGGCGTCCACGCGCACGTTGGTGGGGATGCTGTTGGCGGCGCCGTCGCCCACGGTCAGGTGCACGCGGCTCATCAGGCCGGAGAAGTCCTGGAGGTGGGTCTGCTTGAACTGCTTGAAGGTCTTGCCCTGGACGGCCGCGAGCACCTTGTCGCAGCGCGCGCCGGGGTCAGCGCTTATATCCTTGTAGTTGACGTAGTCCGTGGCGATAGTCAGGACGAAGGTCACCGAGTTGGCACCGCTGACAACCAGGCTGGTGTCAGTCGCGGCCAGGGTGCCCTTTTCGGGGAGCGCCACCACGTCCGTCTGAAAACTCATTCCGTCGCCCTCCACCTTGGCGATGAGGTCGAATATACGCGTGGGCAGGTAGCTCCACGTGCCGTTCATCGTAAGGCGGTTGCCGCTCGCGGATACCTTCCTCCGGAAGGGGCTGGCGAGGTGGGCCTCCACGTTCACGCTGCCGGGCTTGTCGCCGGACACCTTCATCACCATCACGTGGTCAGGGTAGGACATAAACACCTCGCGCGTCATCTTGACGCCGCCCTGGGTGTAGGTGACAGTGACTATACCGGTTTCCATATCCAGTTCGCGATAGTAGTCCGTCACTGGGGCGGTTCCGGGCTGGTCGCCGGCCGGCAGAAAGTCCAGGAGGAAGTCCCCTACCGGGACGTACGTCTGCTGGTTGGCGGGCTTTCCGTAGAAGTGCTCGTTCACCAGGTTTTCGGCTTCCTTGTACTTCTTGGCGTACATCAATTCCTTGATCTGGTCATAGTACTTGTGGGCCTCCGGGTCATTGTAATCGTGCGGGCGGCCTGACCAGAAAGTAGACTCATTGAGCGCGATTCGCTCCTGGTCTGTCCTTCCGAACACGTTACCCCCCATATATCCGTTACCGATAAAGAGGCCGTCCAGCCAGACATCCCCTGCCGGTTGATCATACCAGAGGACCATCTCACGGCTGGATTCAGGAGCGGACTGAGAACAAGAAACCAATGCAAAAGCCGCAAGGCAAGCGAGAAACACTATCTTTTTCATACTGCTAAAATTACTCATTAATTCCCGAATAACCAATAATGACTATATTCGCACAAGTAAGCAACTTATAGCAATCGAGAATATGTCCTGCAGCCCTGACTTTTACAGTTCATAGTTGACCAGTGCTCCGGCGCCGGCATCCTCTTCGGCCTCATCTGCGACAACAACCTCTACATCAAAGTCACCGACGCCGGCGAGGCTCTACCTCACTGGACGATGTCATCGTCCCCAACCTCATCTGTTCGCAGGACCTCCGCGCCTTCTTCACCCAATACCTCGGCAAGAACTTTCGCTTCAAGGTCCAGTTCCAGAACTGGCTCCGCAGCAACGCCGGCCTCACCTACCGCGACGCCCTCGACGCCTACAAGAACCTCTAGCGTCCCTCTTTCGACATAACCGGCCCTCTTTGGTCAAGAGCAACCCTCTTTTGGTCATGAGCAACCCTCTTTTAGTCAAGACAGGCTCTTTTTGGTCATGCCCGGCCCCGACCGGGCAGCCAATAGTTTGACAGGAAATACCCTCCCGCAAATCACCGTCAGAGCCAAAGCCTTTCACAATGCCTCCAGCAGCCGATCATCACTGAAGGTGGAGCAAAATAGCCTCACCTTCAAAGCCCACCCCCCTCCTACGCACTTTATTGCCAGTTTCCCCCTGACGGTGATTTGCCGGAAAGCCTCTGCCGCTACTCCGGCCAATAGGCAACACTCAAATCCAAAGCGGATAAACTCAACACTGGCCAAAGCCCTAACTGCAGCCGTGGAGCGCAAGTGCCTGATAATCAACGGATAAAGGTGGTGGCACCCCCACAGTTTTGGATAGGGTGCCTACCCTTTAACTACCTAATTATCAAAGTTTTATATTCCACGACGACTCTCCCATGTGGTGCACTAGGAGGGAGATTCCACAGGGAATATGTTCATTTTTTGACTATAGCCGGGTGACAAAAAAAGATGCCCGGTCGGGGCCGGGCATCTCGCAATATTGTTGGGATGAAACTTAATTAATCAGGTAGACCTTGTCCTGACCCTTGTAAGTGCACTTGACGGTGGCACGGCCCCATTCTATCCTTGAAACCTCATAGGTGATGCCCGGGTCAGAAGGGATTACCCTGATGACGGAGTTCGACTGAAGAGGTCCATAGGCCTGATAATGAGTAACATCGGTGTAGCCATTCAAACCTGTGGAGCGGATGGGCTCGGTTGGTATTACTATATCCTTGCCGTCTACCAGGATCCTTACGGTAGGAGGAACCTGCCTCTCAATGGCAACGCTGTTGCAGCTGAATCCAAGGCCGTGAAGGTCGAACAAACCACGGGGCCTTACCTGGCGGTTGTTTGCAGGCCTGCCCGGGAACTGCGGTGGCGCAGGAATCTCAGGACCTTCCACTACCAGGTAGATTGCGTGCTTGCCGGCAAGGCCGTCCACGTACCTGGAGACGTCGGCGCTGAAGCAGGCGGCTTCGCGCGCAGCGTTTGCAGGAACGTTTATCACGGCTATCTCCTTGCCGTTCCAGGTTGAGTTGGCGTACGGGCCGTCCAGCATCACGTGAATCTTGAACGCCTGCGTGTATGTAGGAGTCAGATAAAGGTTGATTTTAGTCCCGTTTCCGGGCTTTGCGCCGGGGAAAGCCTTAACACCCTTGGTGTCCTTCTCAACGCCGCCAAAACCGAAGTATTTGAAGCCGATGATTCCCCCGTTGGTAATGCCGGCGATATCCATATTGTTGTCCCAGTTGTCCCAGGTATCCTGGATCCACTGGTCGTTTGACATATAGCAGGCGTATCCCGCAGAATAGTACTTATACGGATTGAGGCCGAAGATCTGGAAACCTTCCGAAGTAACCTCTGCGCCAGTGTAAGTGTTGCCGTCAGAAGCAGCTGCCACCCACTTCTCATCCTTTGCGTAAGGGTCGTATCCGGTAATGGTGAGTTTTCCACCCTTGGCCACGCTCTTCTGGTCCCACTCTATCTTAACGGGTGCCACCATTGACTGGCGTGCATTGCCGAATCCGCGCGGAGGCCTGTGATAGAACACGTACCACTGTCCGTTAATCTCCTGCAGCGAGCCGTGGGTGTTGTGCGCCGAATTGGTGGTGATGAGCGCCGTGCCGTCCTCGTTGGGAACCACGCCGCGGGAGTCAACCAGGACGCCGCCGGAGCGCCAGGGGCCCAGAGGAGAATCGCCGTAGGCGTAACGCAGCGCCGAATTGGTGCTCTCGAGGCCGTAGTCGGGGCCTGAGTAT
>JAGCVB010000005.1 GCA_017962585.1 Bacteroidales bacterium | reverse complement strand
GCTCCGTCTGAACTCACCACTTCGTAAATCTTGGGCGCGTGCCCGAATCTCTTGGTGAACAGGTCTATGGCCGTCTTTAGGAACTGGTCGTAGAGTTCTTCCTTCACCAGGTTTATGGTGCAGCCTCCGAATCCCCCTCCCATCACCCTTGAGCCTGTGACATCGCATTTGCGGGCCACTCTGTTGAGGAAATCCAGCTCTTCGCAGCTGACTTCGTAGAAGCGGCTCAGGGAGAAATGGGTCTGGTACATCAGTTCTCCTACCGTTTCGAAATCCTTCCTTTCAAGGGCGTCGCACAAGTCCAGCACCCTCTGCACCTCGCCTATCACGTGGATGGCGCGCAGGTAGTCTTCTTCCGCAATCTCGGCCTTGACTTCCTCCAGCCAGATGCGCTTGGCGTCGCTCAGCGTCTCGGTGTCGGGATGCCTCTGCTGAATTGCCTCCAGGGCCTTCTCGCAGGATTCGCGGCGCTTGTTGTAGGCCGACGAGGCCAGCTCGTGCTTCACGCAGGTGTCAAGCAGCACCAGTTTGTAGCCCTCGCAGGAGAAGGGGAAATACTGGTAGTCCAGGGTCTTGCAGTTGAGCCTTATCAGATAGCCGGCCTTGCCGAAGCAGGAGGCGAACTGGTCCATTATACCGCATTTTACACCGCAGTAGTTGTGCTCAGTAGCCTGGCCTATCTTTGCCAGTTGGAACAGGTCGAAGCCGTTGTCGTAAATCTGGTTGAGGGCGTATGCGAAAGTGCTCTCCAGCGCTGCGGACGAAGACAGCCCGGCGCCCAGCGGGATGTTCCCGCAGAATACGGCGCTGAACCCTTCCACCTTGCCTCCGCGCTTGAGAGTCTCCCTGCAGACTCCGAAGATGTACTTTGCCCATTGCTGCGCGGGAGCGTCTTTCTCTTCCAGGCCGAACTCGGCATACTCGTTATAGTCCATCGAGAAGACTTTGACCTTGTCTGTCCCGTTGGGGGCTATTCCTGCCATTATGCACTTGTCTATGGCTCCCGGAAGCACGTATCCGCCGTTGTAGTCGGTATGCTCACCTATAAGGTTGATCCTGCCGGAAGAAGCGTATACGTCGCACTCCTTGCCGAACAGCACCTTGAATTTTTCTCTAATGCTCTTGTCCATCAGTCAGCCAGGTATTTGGTTATAGGTTTTAAGTAAAATACGAATTCGTAGGTGGTGAACGGAACCTGATACTCGGGTCTCGGGAGCGCTCCCCAACTCTGGACTCCTCCCATTCCCATCTGTATCTTGTCTATGCTTACGTTCACAGTGGAAGTCTTGGGAACGGATGAAGTGTGTCCGTTGGCCTTTCTGGCTCCCTCGTCCAGGGATTCCTGGGTGTAGTGCAGGGCGGACATCTCGAATCCTGCCTCGGAACTGAAGCGCAGGCCCCTGCCGCTGTTGTCGAGCATATTCCACCAGCGGATGTCTGTCCTGTTGCCGTTCTCCTGTGGACGGATGTACGCGTAAGACTGCTCGTCCACTGTCTGGTTGTATATTCCAAGCTGGGTATAGTCGTTCCTGTCTATGTAGTTCTCAATGGGGCCGCGGCCGTAATAGGCCACTTTCTGGAATGTCTCCGGCATTGTCATACGCATTCCGAAGCGGAACATATTGGAAACCTCCTTTGTGCCCTGTGGCGCCATCCTCTGGATTACCTTCACGCAGCCTTCCCTGTCTATCTGGTAGCTGAGAGTGAGGATGGCAAAGTCGGACACGTCGTACACGCACTCAACTTTGGCTACACCGTCCTCAACGCGCCTTGTCACGCCTGAAGAGCGTAGGATGATGAGAGGATCCTTCCAGACGGAATACCTTCTCTGAAGGTTTGCGCCGTAGTCGTTGTCGGTGAGGGCTCTCCAGAAATTGGGTTTGAGGGTAGTTCCAGGGGCCATCATCTCCACTCCGTTGGCACAGAACCTTTCCATAAAGCCGTTTACCATACTGAACTCAACTGTGAAATCATCTCCTTTGACCACTATGCGCAGGTCATCGACGTTCTCACTGATCACGGGATCTGACGACAGCACGGGCTTCTGAGAATCGAAGCTGTTCTGGAACTTGTATTCGTTCAGGCAGAACTGCTGCTTTGCGGCCACGAAGCCAGCAGGGAGAAGGCCGTCATTCTCCTTCAGTTCATACCTCACGTTCAGGAGAAGTTCTCCTTTGGGGTTCTTGTAATCTATCTGGAAAGGTATCCTGGCTCTCTGGCCCGGGTCTGCATCCAGATATTCCACGGTGCCTGTCTTCACGGCCTTGCCGTTGTCCAGCAGTTCCCAGCATAAACGATAACCGGAGAGGTTCTTGAAGAAGTTCTCGTTATAAACCCCCAGGAAGCCGCTTGAAAGGTCGTCCAGGTCCGTCCAGATGTTCTGATAATAGAGCCCGACTTCGTACATATGGGGATTCGGGACCCTGTCCGGACTGATAAGTCCGTTGTCGCAGAAGTTCTGGTCGCTGGGGTCGTAGTCGTTGAAATCTCCTCCGTAGGCGTAGAATTCCTTACCGTCCTTGTCTTTCCATCTCAAGGACTGGTCCACGAAGTCCCAGATGAAGCCTCCCTGCAGCTTGGGATACTGGCGGATGAGGTCCCAGTACTCTTTGAACGCTCCAACGGAATTACCCATTGCGTGGGCATACTCGCACATTATGTACGGCTTTAGTTTGGTGGGGTCCTTGGCGTATCTTTCCACGGCGCTGTAGTCTGGATACATCGGGCACTCGATATCCGTCTGAGGCGTACCCAGGGCTCTTTCATACTGTACGGGACGGGAAGGGTCCGCCAACTTGATCCAGTTGTATACCTGGACGAAATTCTCTCCGTGGCCGGCCTCGTTTCCCATCGACCAGACTATGATGGAAGGATGGTTGAAATTGCTCTGGACGTTGCGCTGGTTGCGCTGCATATGGGCCAGGGCGTAGTCCGGCCTAATTGCAAGCGTCCTCTCGCCATAGCCCATTCCGTGGGATTCCACGTTGGCCTCGGCAACCATATAGATGCCGTACTGGTCGCAAAGGTCGTACAGGTAATTGTCGTCCGGATAGTGGCTGGTGCGGATGGCGTTGACGTTGAACTGCTTCATTATTCGGATATCCTGAAGCATACGCTCGTGCGAAACCACGTATCCTCCGTCCGGATCCAGTTCGTGACGGTCCACTCCCTTTATAAGGACGGGCTTTCCGTTCACCAGAAGCTGCGAATTCACTATTTCAACCTTGCGGAAGCCGACTTTCAGAGGGATGACTTCCGACCCGCAATAGGCCCTGAGGGTATACAGGTAAGGAGTCTCCGCCGTCCACTTGTTCACTCCGAATACACTAAGGGATGCGGTCAGGTTGGAGCCTGTTCCTGAAACATTCTGGCGGGTCACTACATTCTGGTCTGCGTCAAGAAGTTCCAGCGTCACGGGCTGGTGTCCCTTGCGGTGTATCTGAACGTTCAAGGTTCCGTTTACAAATCCGGCATCCAGGTCGGGGGTGATCTTGATGTCTTCTATCCTGTTCTTGTTCCTGGCGTAGAAATAACTGTCGCGGGCTATTCCGCACAGACGCCAGAAATCCTGGTCTTCGAGATAGGTTCCGTCGCACCAGCGGAATATCTGGAGCGCAACGAGATTCTTCTGCCCGGGCTTTATGAATTTTGTAACGTCGAATTCCGCCTCGAGCTTGCTGTCCTCGCTGTAGCCTACGAATTTGCCGTTGACCCAGACGTATACGTTGGATGTTACTGAACCGAAATGCAGGAATACGTCCTTGTCGTCCCAGTCGGCGGGAAGAACGAACTCGTTGCGGTACGTTCCCACGTGGTTGTTCTCAACGGGCACCTCGGGGGGCCTGGTAGTGAAATTTCCGCTCCAGGCATAGCCTATGTTCACATAGACCGGGTCTCCGTACCCGTTCATCTCCCAGATTCCCGGAACCGGCATGTAGTCCCAGTAGGAATCGTCATAGTCTTCTCTCCAGAAATTCGCTGTAAGGCGCGTATTGGCGTCTTTGGACCACAGGAATCTCCACTTGCCGTGAACAGACAGGAAATTGCTGGAATGTTCCGGAACGGCTTCCTGCGCTTCCTGGAGGTTTGCATAGGCGAAATAACGGGTATGCATCGGTGCCCTGTTAACCTCATTTATCTTGGGATCCTGCCACTCCTTGAATGTCTGGGAATAGGAAAAGATGCTCAACGAAAAGAGAGCAACTGCTAAGGCGAGTCTTCTCATATGGGACGGTTAGTTATTAGTTGTGCTAATATAGTCAAAATTTCAGACTTATGGCAACAGGGAGATGGTCGCTCACCCCGCCGGCGTAACGCGGGCCGGAATAGGTCCGGAAGGGCTTCAGGCCTGAATGGGCGCCGTCCCTGACAAGCAGGAAAGGCGCCTGCAGCACCTTGAAGCCCACCGCCCGGAACCGGCCCGCCACAAAGGCGTTGTCTATGAGCTGCCACTGCCCGTCAAAGCGTATGCTTCCATCGGGGCAGTTCTCCCCAAGGTTGCGGAAACGGGTCTCCAGCACGTCGAAAACGCCGGAGCGGGCGTCCTCGTTGAAATCCCCCACGGCCAGCTGCCGGCTCCAGCCTTGCGCGTCAAGGGAGTCCGAGATATGAAGCAGACACTCCATTGCGGCATCCCTGCGGTCCTGCGTCTGTCCTCCTCCGTACTTGGACGGATGGTGATTCACTGTAAGCGCAAGGCTGTCTCCTGCCGCCGTTATGAACTGGCACAGGAGGATGTCCCTTGTAGCGAGCCCCGGAATGGGAACCGCTGCAGAATGTACCAGGGTAAGGGCGTCCTTCCGATAGATGAGGCCTACGTCTATTCCGCGGGGGTCGGGAGAATCGTAGTGGACAATCTCGTAGCCCGCCTTGCGCAGCAGGGTCTCTTCCAGCAGGGATTTGAGCACCCTGCGGTTCTCTATCTCGGCAAAGGCGGCTACGTGGGCCAGGGGACCTTCTCCGGCCTCCCAGAACAGCAGTTTTGCAACTACGTTGCATTTCTTCAGGAAACGTCTTTTAGTCCACCTGCGGGCTCCGCGGGAGGAGAATTCCGTGTCCGAGTCGCTGAAAGCGGTGTCGGTATAATCGAAAAAGTTCTCTACGTTCCAGAATACGACCCTGAGGGAATCGGAGGGCGCGGCAAAGACGGGTCGTGCGCCCGCTATCAGGACGCACAGCAGAAGTACGAAGTTTTTCATATCCCAAATATGGCATTTAATTGCTAAATTTGTAAAAACAATTCTCTATTATGTCATTGAAATGCGGTATAGTCGGCCTACCTAACGTCGGCAAATCTACTTTGTTCAACTGCATCAGCTCCGGCAAGGCCCAGAGCGCGAATTTCCCTTTCTGCACCATCGATCCCAACCTGGGATCCACCAACGTACCCGACAAGCGTCTGGACGCGCTGGCAGAACTGTGCAATCCCAAGAGGGTTATTCCGGCCACTGTTGACATTGTGGACATTGCGGGCCTGGTGAAGGGCGCAAGCAAGGGTGAGGGCCTGGGCAACCAGTTCCTGGCCAACATACGCGAGACCGACGCCATACTGCACGTGCTGCGCTGCTTCGACGACGACAACATAGTGCACGTAGACGGCACCGTAGACCCAGTCCGCGACAAGGAAGTGGTGGATATGGAACTGCAGATCAAGGACCTTGAGACAGTGGAGAACCGTATAGGCAAGGCCGAAAAGGCCGGCAACGCGGGCAACAAGGAAGAGAAGAAACTCTACGGCCTGCTGTGCCGCTACCGCGAAGCCCTGAAACAGGGCAAATCGTGCCGTACGGTGGCCTTGAACGACCCGGAGGAGGAATCCCTCGCCCACGACCTATTCCTGCTCACAAACAAGCCTGTAATGTACATCTGCAACGTGGACGACGCTTCCGCCGCAGCCGGCAACAAGTATGTCGACGCCGTCCGCGAGGCCGTCCGTGACGAGAACGCCGAAATCCTGGTAATTGCCGCCCGCACCGAGGCCGAAATTGCCGAGATAGACACCTTCGAAGACCGGCAGATGTTCCTCGAAGAACTGGGGCTCCAGGAGTCAGGCGTAGTGCGCCTGATCCAGGGCGCTTACAAGCTGCTCGGCCTGCAGACCTTCTTCACCGCCGGAGCCGACGAGTGCCGCGCCTGGACCATCCGCAAAGGCGACAAAGCCCCCAAGGCCGCAGGCGTCATACATTCAGACTTCGAAAGAGGCTTCATCAGGGCCGAAGTCATCAAGTACCAAGACTACATCACATATAAAACAGAAGCGGCCGTACGTTCTGCCGGCCGCCTCGCAACTGAGGGAAAAGATTATGTGGTACAGGACGGTGACATAATGCACTTCCTGTTCAACGTCTGATTTCCTAGAAGAACCTTGCCCTGTTGTCCTTGTAGTTGGTAGCTTCCTCCATTACGGGGATTATCATCTGGGCGTTGTACTGATTCATCTGCATCTTCAGGTTAGCCGCGTCGTCTTCTGTGTAGAAGGCGCCTGTGTCACGGCTTGTAACCTCGAATACGTATACTCCGATGGTTCCTGCTACAGGACCGCAGATCTTGTGCTCGGGGGCTGCTGCAACGGCGCCGACGAACTTGGGATCGAGGCTCTGGCTGGAGAGGGATGAGAAGGATACGTCGGTAGAAGTGCTTACAGAAGTGTTGAGCTTCTCAGCCACTTCCTCGATGGTGTTGAGTCCCTGTATCTGCTTTGCGGTCTCCTCAGTCATCTTCACTGCGAGCTTCTCAAGATAGAGGGCGTCGCGGATGTCGCTTACAACCTCCTGGACAGGAGCGATTCCTTCTTTGTGGATGTCCTTGAGGGCAACTACGAAGAAGTAGTTGTTGTTGACTGTTATGATGTTGGAAACTGCGTTCTTCTTGGCGTCGAACACCCATCTGGTAACTTCCTTGGCGTTGTCGATGGATCCGTAAACAGAGTTGCCTTCCAATACGTTGTTAAGAGGATGTGCGTAAACACCCATAGTATCTACGGCAGCCTTGAAGTTTTCGTATCCGCCTGCTGCGATGTTGGCGAACTTGTTGGCTTTTGCATAGAAATCATTGAAGGTTTCCCTGCTGGCAACTGCATCCTTCTGGAGGATGGCAACCTGCTTCATAAGCATAGGACGGGTCTTCTCGGTAACCACTGCCACGTGGGTTCCGTAGATTGAATTGATGACGAACGGCTCGTTAACCTTTGCGTCAAGCACTGACTCCATTCCCTGGATCATATAGTTCTGGGTCATCCAGCCGATTGCACCGAATTCTCCGTTGTCCATAGAGCCCTGGTCAACTGAATACTGGGCTGCGAGGTCAGAGAATGCTACACCGCCTTTCTTTAGAACCTGTACGAGGCTGTCGGCTGTTGCCTGGGCATTCTCGTCCTGGAGAAGGATGTGCTTTACATAAACGGAGTCTGACCTGGGAGAAGCCTCCATCACCTTTGCTACGTAGAATGAGTCTCCCTCGCGGATAACCGGAGAAACTGTACCTGCTACGGAAGCGTTGTCGAAGGCGAACTGGTCTATCTGGGTGGACAGAGTTGCAAGCTCACCCGGCTTGTACCAGTAGTTGGAAAGAGCCCTGTCGGAATTCCTGGTAAGGAAGTTCCTCATGTTGTCGGTGGTGCTGAACTCTTCGTACAGGCCGTTGACGGTCTCGAGGGCGGCATTGATGTCGGCCTCTGAAGGGATCACTTCGTAAACTACGTACTCGATGTCCCTGCTGGCGTTCTGCTTGTAGAATTTCTTGTGGGCGTTGTAATACTCCTTAGCCTCTTCGGGGGTTACGACGATGGTGGTGTCGGTGTCGAAGCCGAAAGGAACCATAACGAAGTCTACGTTTGCAGTAGTGTTGTTGTCCTCGATGGCCCTGCGGAGCATAAGAGGGCTCTGGATGTCGCTGTTGTTGAACAGAGCGGCATACTTGTTATAGAACTGCTGGGTGTAAACAGTATTCTGGACATAGTCCCAGAGTGCCTGGTACTGT
>JAGCVB010000070.1 GCA_017962585.1 Bacteroidales bacterium | reverse complement strand
TCGGTAACGTCCACCAGTACCAGGACACTCTTGACGTCTTTGCTGAGGACAGGCTCCGGAACCTCCTCGCCCTCCGGCACGGGTGCCGGCATCAGGGCTTCGCGCAGGTTCCTTGCCTGCAGGTATTTTGTTAAGAAATTAGCCATATCAGTTATTGCTGTACTCCGCCAGCAGCGCGCGGATTTCTTCTTTTGCTGCTTTCCATCTGGGGATGTCTATCTTGCTGCCTATCACCTCTACCACCTTGGCGGCTATGATGCTGCCCACCTTGCCGCAAACCTCAAGCGGCATTCCCAGGGAATGCGCGTAGAGGAACCCCGCGGCGTAGGTGTCCCCCGCCCCGGTGGCGTCGATGGCCTCGCCCGGCCAGGATCCGATGAAGAACGCCTGGTCTCCGCTCTTGACCCAGCTGCCGGCCTTGCCCACCTTGACCACGGCTATTGGGCAGACGTCAGCCATATAGTCCAGCGCCTTGCGCGGATCGCTGTGATGCGTGAACACGCGCGACTCGGACTCGTTGGCGAAGAGGATGTCTACGTACTTCTCAACCACGTCGTGCAGGAACGTCTCATTGGACTGCACCACGTTGTAGGATGCCAGGTCCAGGGAGATTATGCAGCCCGCCTCGCGCGCCATTTTCAGGGCCGTGCGAACCACGTCCTGGTTCTGCACCAGGTAGCCTTCGATATGGAAGTAATCCATTCCCTGGAAGAATTCCGGCTTCAGGTCTTCCGGGACCAGCTCCAGGGCGGCTCCAAGGCATACTGCGAAGGTCCTTTCGGCATTTGCTCCGGAGACGAACACTATGGACTTGCCGGTGGAGTTCTTTCCTTTGAGCATAGTGCATTTTACTCCGTACTGTTCCTCGTCGCTCTGGAAGAGGTGACCGATTTCGTCATCGCCTATCTTGCCTATGTAGTATGACGGCATTCCGAAGATGGAGGTGCAGGTGATGGTGTTGGCGGCGGAGCCTCCGGCAACGTAATGCACGTCCATATCCTTAATCTTGGACCAGATTTTGTCGCCGGTTTCCATATCTATGTGCTGCATACTGCCCTTGGGGAGATGAAACTCCTTCAGGAGGCTGTCATCCGGCAGGATGGCCAGTATGTCGGTAAGGGCGTTACCTATCCCCAGTATAGACTTCATAGGGGTCAAAGTTAACAAATAATCGGTATATTTGCAGAGATATGGATTCCAAAGTTAAAAAGATACTTAAGTACGTCCTTTCATTTGCCCTTGCAGGAGGCCTCATAGCCTACTCCTGCAGCAAGGTGGACTGGAACAGTCTGGGCAAGGCCGTGGGATCCTGCCGCTGGGGGTACATCCTGCTGGCAATGCTGGCCGGTGTTGTGGCAATGTACTTCCGCGCTCTGCGCTGGAGGCTGACTATCAAGCCAATAGCCCCTTCAATTACGCGAATGACATCGTTCCACGGAGTCAATATAGGTAACCTTTCAAATATGGCGGTGCCGTACTCGGGAGAACTGGTGCGCTGCGGAGTGATAACCTCCGGCACGGGCGCACCGTACGACCAGGTGCTGGGCACCGTAGCCCTGGACAGGGTTTGGGACCTGGTTTCGATGTTCGCCACGCTGCTGCTGGTGATGCTGCTGGGAGGCGGGCGCTTCGGAGAGTTCGTCTCCGGGTGGGTGCGCGAGAGTTTCGACGCATCGTTCCTGCTGATAATAGCGCTGCTGCTGGTTGCGGGAGGCGTTTTCGTGGCCGCCGTGGCGCTTCTGCGCAAGCACGACAGCGCCCTGGGCCGCCTCTGCGCAAAAGTCTACGGACTGTTGCGCGGGATGCTCCAGGGCTTCGGGAGCTGCATCCGGATGAAGGGCAAATGGCTGTTCGTATTCTACACGGTGGTAGTTTGGAGTATGTACTGGCTGCAGAGCGTTTGCACCATAAATGCGCTGCAGGGAGTGTTCAGCGACCTAGGCCTGGTGGACGCGCTGTGCCTGACGCTCATCGGAAGCCTGGCTTCCGTGCTGCCGGCACCGGGAAGCTTCGGCACCTTCCACGCCATAATCCAGTTTGCGCTTTCATCTGTCTATTTCCAAGGCATTCTGGCAATGGACAAAGTGGCTGCAGATTCCTATGGAATGACCTACGCAATTATGGCGCACGAGACGCAGGCAATAGTGTTCATCCTGCTGGGAGTGTTCTCCCTCATTATGTTATCGGTAAATAAGAAAAAATAGATATGAGACCGCTTTATCTGACAAATACGCTTAGCAGACGCAAGGAGCTGTTCGTCCCGGTGAACGAGGGACGCGTGGGAATGTACGTGTGCGGCCCCACCGTGTACGGCGACGCCCATCTGGGACACGCCCGCCCGGGAGTGACCTACGACGTGCTGTACAAGCTGCTGCGCCACCTTGGTTACAAGGTGCGCTACGTGCGCAACATCACCGACGTGGGCCATCTGGAGCACGATGCGGACGAGGGCGAGGACAAAATCGCCAAGAAGGCCCGCCTGGAGCAGCTGGAGCCTATGGAGGTGGTGCAGACCTACACTCTGCGCTACCACGACGCTATGCGTGCCCTGAACGTGGCTCCGCCGTCCATCGAGCCGCGCGCGTCGGGGCACATCGTGGAGCAGATAGAGGCCGTCAAGAAGATCCTGGAGGCAGGCTACGCGTACGAGAGCAACGGCAGCATATATTTCGATGTCCAGAAGTACAACAACGACCACCACTACGGGGTGCTGTCCGGCCGTACGCTGGACGCGACCCTGGAAGGGACGCGTGCCCTGGACGGCCAGGACGACAAGCGCGCCCCGTACGACTTCGCCCTCTGGAAGAAAGCCGAGCCGCAGCATATTATGAAGTGGCCTTCCCCGTGGGGCGAAGGCTTCCCGGGCTGGCACTTGGAGTGCTCCGTGATGGGAGAGAAGTACCTTGGCTGGGAGTTCGATATCCACGGAGGCGGAATGGACCTGATGTTCCCCCACCACGAGTGCGAGATTGCCCAGAACGTGGCCTCCCGCGGAACCGGCGGCGTGCGCTACTGGGTCCACAACAATATGATTACCATCAACGGACAGAAGATGGGCAAGTCCCTGGGCAACTTCATAACCCTGCCGGAATTGTTCAGCGGCAACCATCCCAAACTGGAGCGCGCATACGGCCCTATGACTGTGCGTTTCTTCATTTTACAGGCACATTACCGCGGAACCCTGGACTTCTCCAACGAAGCGCTCCAGGCCGCGGAAAAGGGCTATAAACGCGTAATGCAGGCCGCCCGCGACCTGTACGCGCTGGCCGGCCGGAAGGCCCCCGAGTATTCCTACGAAGAATACGCCTTCGGGGCCGCCCCGGACACCTGCCCCGCCGACAACCCTGAAATCCGCGCCATCTTCGACGGCATCTACGAGGCCCTTTGCGACGATATGAACACCCCCGTCGCCCTGGCGCACATCTCCTCCGCCGTCAAGCTTATCAACTCCGCCAAGGACAAGCAGATAAAGCTGTCCGACGGCGACCTGGCCACCCTGACCCAGATCTTCGACGACATAGTTTTCGGAGTGCTGGGACTTCGGGACGAAGACGCCTCCGGCGGCAAGGCCGAGGGCGTCATCGCGGGTCTGATGGACATGGTCCTCGAGAGCCGCGCCGCGGCCAAGGCCGCCAAGGACTGGGCCGCCTCGGACCACATCCGCGACAGCCTCAAGAAGCTGGGTATCATCGTCAAGGACACCAAGGACGGCGCCGAATGGACTTTGGAATAGAACAGATATGAAATTCATAAGTTGGAACGTGAACGGCCTGCGCGCCGTGGCCGGCAAGGGCTTCGCGGACATCTTCGACGCCTTCGACGCAGACTTCGTGTGCCTGCAGGAGACCAAGCTGCAGGCCGGACAGCTGGACCTGGAATTCCTGGGATACGAGTCCTACTGGAACTACGCCCAGAAGAAAGGCTACTCCGGCACTGCCATCTACACCAGGCAGCATCCCTTGAGTGTTACCTACGGTCTTGGCGTGGAGGAGCACGATACTGAAGGCCGCGTAATCACCCTGGAAATGCCTGATTTCTATCTGGTCAACGTTTACACCCCCAACTCCCAGGACGGCCTCCGCCGCCTCGATTACCGCATGCAATGGGAAGACGCCTTCCGCGCCTACCTCTGCGGCCTGGCGGCCCGCAAAGGGGTAATCGTCTGCGGCGACATGAACGTCGCGCACGAAGAAATCGACCTGAAGAACCCCGCCACCAACCACCTCAACGCCGGCTTCTCAGACGAGGAGCGCGCCAAGATGACGCAGCTCCTGGGCGCCGGCTTCGTGGATACCTGGCGCTCCCAGCATCCCGGCGAAGCCAAGTACTCCTGGTGGTCATACCGAATGAACGCCCGCGAGCGGAACGTAGGCTGGCGCATCGACTACTTCCTGGTCTCCGAATCCCTCAGCCCCCGCATCCAATCCACCGACATCCTCAACGACATCCTCGGCTCCGACCACTGCCCCGTCTCCCTCATCCTCGAATAACCATCCCGAGCCCTCTTCCCTTCCTCCTTCTTTTTCCCTTTCACCCAAAAATACTCCCCACCCATAACTCTCCCGCTCGAGAGCCAAATCATCTGATCTACTGCAACCCTCCCGCCGAGGGCCAAATCATCTAATCTACTGCAACCCTCCTTCTCCCGCCGGGCCGGAGGCCTCCTTCCCCGGTCCTTTCATCCTGGTTCTTCAAACGAAAGCGCCTTCCTGCATTTCACTGTCAGACTTGGGTACCCTTAGACGTATCTTCTTGGCATTCTAGGTCTGATGATGAGGCTATTTAGCTTCACTTTCAGAGTCTATACCATATCTACTACTCCCTACAAAGGGTAATCTCTGACAGTGAATTGCAGGAAAATAAAAAACAACTAATCATTGTCTAGACTATGAATCGTAAGCCTAGTTTTGATATTTTTGCCATTGAAGCTGCCACTAGAGGCGCTGGAATTGAAGATGGAGAAAAGTGTCAGCATCCGCAGAGCTGTTGAATCCGATCTATGTTTAAATGCCCCTTTTATAAAAGGGCAAAATATCCCTATAAAGAATTGTTGGCATTTCTCAACAGATGGTAATCTGGTAGATTTCTTGTTCCGTGATGATGAAGATTTCATCGCCGGGACCAACAGGCTTTTTATCTTAAGCCGAAAATACCGAGTAATCATCTTGGCGTACAACCTGATGGACACGCATGTCCACATTATTCTTTGGGGCCTGCTTGAAGACTGTCAGAAGTTTATGCACGAGTTTCTGAGGATGACATCCATGTTCATCTCCAAAAAGTACGGCGACCGTCATAAACTGAATAAAGTATCTCCAAACTACCAGACAATAACTGATGACAAATATCTGAAGACCGCTATCTGCTATGTCTTGAAAAATGCTCCTGTAGCAGGAATCGCATTCAACGCATTGGAATACCCGTGGTCGAGCGGCCCATTGTATTTCAGAAGAGAAGGCTACTGGACCTTTTCTGGTTGGGAGTCGATGCTCACCGATTCCAGTTCCCTAAGTTCCCAGCAGATTTGCCGTATTCTGAAAACCAGATATGCCCCATCCTGCCACTTCAAGTTAATTGGCGACATGGTTTTTCCTGGAGAGTTTGTGGCAACAGATATCGTGGAAAGACTGTTCAAAACCCACAAAGGTTTCCATTTCTTCCTATGTATCAGCAAGGAATCCGATGTAGAGTCAGTCAAAGGATCCATATCCCGGTTATCCATTCCCAACACCGAATTACATCAGCACAAAAATGAGTTGTGCCGGGAGAAGTTCGGCGTGGATACTATACGGTCCTTATCAACTGGCCAACGACTGTCCTTGGCAAAAATGCTCCGAGCGTCCTATAATTGTTCCCCAAAACAGATAGCCAAAGCGTGTGGTCTTATCTTCTCTGAAGTAAAAGATATGCTGTGATAATAATTGCAACCGAGTCAGGGGAACTTTTCTGAAAGATTTGCAATTCACCATCAGAGGAGTCCCCACACGGAAGGCCACAGAAGCGGCTCCAACTCTGAAGGTAAGGCGATTTAGCCTCACCTTCAAAACCCAACCGCCCTCTAGGTTAGCCCAACTCGCCTCACCTCTGAAGGTGAATTGCAGGAAACATAAAAGCCATGCCAAGGAGGGATCACAATCCCTGCGGAATCACGGGGCGAAAAAAAGCGCCGCAGTGGAGCGGAGCGAAGGCGCCAGCAGGCGCCGTGCCGGAAGTGAGGAGCGATGCGACGACCTGGAGGCACCGGCTGAAACGAAGTGGAAGCCGCATTCCCCCACCGGGGGATACCGGCGAAGCTGGAGGGGGGTTAAAAAATCACAAGAGGCAGAGCGTGATGCTCTGCCTCTTGTGATTCCGTAGGGATTCGAACCCTAGACCCACAGATTAGAAATCTGTTGCTCTATCCAGCTGAGCTACGGAACCGGCCATATGTACCCTTTTGGGTGCGCAAAGTTAATTCTTTATTACGGAATTCCAAAACTGGTTTTGATTGGATCGACTGCCTTAGTCCGGGAAAAACTTACGGGAAAGGGCAGAGGAAGAGTACTACAAAGAAGACTTACAGGGAAGAGTCTCCTGGGGAATCTTCCGGGGAGGGGTCGGTGGGAGGGGCGGCGAGGAGGGCCAGGGCGGCGTCATAGTCGGCCTCGAAGACCTTGAGTTCTATGGAATCCATCACATTCAGGCTCGGATAGGACGAAACCTCTCCGAACACTACTGCCGGAATACCGTTCTCCAGCAGCATTCCTTCTGCTATGTGGGCAGAAACCGCGTCTGTATAGCGGGCTACGGTCTTGTATTCTCCGTCTTTCATAATGATGTGATTTTAATTGATATATACAAAGATACTACTATTTTGGTTTTTGGGAGCAAATCTTCTATATTTGTAGTAGAACTGTATTTATGAGAGTAGTATTACTGCAAAGAAGTCTGGCCTGGGGTGATCCCGAGGCTAATCTGTCGCATCTGGACCAGGCGCTGGACAACAATCCGGGCGCCGATCTTTATGTCCTGCCGGAAATGTTCACAACCGGCTTCGCCACACTTCCCGACGCCAACGTAGAAGAAGAGCCTTCCAAGGGTCTTGCCTGGATGAAGGCTGCAGCCAACCGTACCGGAGCCGCGATTGCGGGCAGCATCGCGCTGAAGACGGCGGAGGGCTGCCGTAACCGGTTTTACTTCGTGAAGCCTGACGACAGCGTCGTCATCTACGACAAGCGTCATTTATTCACGTACGGTGGGGAGCAGGAGCGTTTTTCAGCGGGCCACGAGAGGGTCATTACCGAGTGGCGCGGCTGGAGGTTCCTGCTGACGGTATGCTACGATCTGCGCTTCCCCATCTGGCTGCGCAACAGGGACGACTACGATGCCATCATCTGCGTGGCCAACTGGCCGGACAAGCGCCGCTACCACTGGGACACCCTCCTCAGGGCGCGCGCCATTGAGAACCAGTGCTACGTTCTGGGCGTGAACCGCGTGGGAGAAGATCCGGTATGCGTATATGACGGAGGCACCGTCCTGCTGGATCCGTACGGAAATCCCGTCGCCTCCTGCCCGGACAGCACGCAGTGCGAATGCTCCGGAGAATTGGATCTGAAAATGATTCAGGACTACAGGGCCAAGTTCCCTGTCCTTGAAGACGCTGATATATTTGAACTGAAATGAAAAAACTATTGTTAGGGGACGAAGCCGTAGCCCTCGGCGCCATCTACGCCGGCCTCTCCGGCGTGTACGCCTACCCGGGCACCCCTTCTACCGAAATTACCGAGTTCATCCAGAACAACCCCCTGGCCCGCGAGCGCGGCATCCGCAGCCGCTGGTGCACCAATGAGAAAACCGCGATGGAAGCGGCCCTGGGAATGTCATATGCAGGGAAGCGCGCTCTGGTGTGCATGAAGCACGTGGGAATGAACGTCTGCGCAGACGCATTCGTCAACAGCGCCATCACCGGCGTTAACGGCGGCCTGGTGGTCCTCGCCGCAGACGACCCGTCGATGCACTCTTCCCAGAACGAGCAGGACAGCCGCTTCTACGGCAAGTTCGCTATGATTCCCATATTCGAACCGTCCACCCAGCAGGAGGCGTTCTGTATGATGAGCGAAGCTTTTGAACTATCTGAAAAACTGGGCGAGCCCGTCCTTTTCAGGGTGGTGACCCGACTGGCCCACTCCCGCGCCGCCGTCGAAATCGGCGGCCTGAAGGACCAGAATGAATTCAACCCCGCGACAGGAAAAGGCTGGATACTGCTTCCGGGCATAGCGCGCAGGCAGTACGTATCACTCATCGGCAAGCAGGAGGCGATGGCCGAGGCCGCCGAAGAGTCGGAGCACAACCGCCTGGAGGAGATCCCCGATCAGGTCGGGGATGACGGAAGAAAGATCGGGGATGACAGGAGAGAGGTCGGGGATGACAGGAGAGAGGTCGGGGATGACAAGAAGGCCGGCTGCGCCCCGCTGGGCGTCATCGCCTGCGGCATCGCCTACAACTACGTTAGCGAAGCCGGCGCCAAGAATGTCCTGAAGGTATCGCAGTACCCCCTCCCGGTTAAGAAAATAAAGGAGTTGGCAGCCCGCAGCCAGAACATCCTGGTAGTGGAAGACGGCCAACCGGTGGTAGAGCAGGACGTAAAGGCTATCCTGGGCGCAGACTATAAGATAGAGGGCAGGCTCACGGGAAAGCTCCCGCGCACCGGCGAGCTGAATCCGGACAACGTGGCCGCGGCGCTGGGCATCGCCCCGGGCCAGGGCTTCGCTCCGGCAAAGAACCTCGCCGCCCGCCCGCCTCAGCTCTGCCCGGGCTGCGGCCACCGCGACGTCTACAACGCCCTGAACAAAGTGGCTGCGGAGTACCCCGGAGCACGCATCTTCGGCGACATCGGCTGCTACACGCTGGGAGCGCTTCCGCCTTTCCAGAGCCTCAGCAGCTGCGTGGATATGGGCGCCTCCATCACAATGGCCAAGGGAGCCGCTGACGCGGGCCTCTTCCCGGCCATAGCCATAATCGGCGACTCCACTTTCACCCACTCCGGAATGACCGGCCTGCTGGATGCCGTAAACGACCACTCCAACATCACCGTGGTCATTTCCGACAACCTAACCACCGCAATGACCGGAGGCCAGGACTCGGCCGGAACCAGCAAGTTCGAAGCCATTTGCCTGGGCCTGGGTGTGGAGCCGGAGCACCTCCACGTAGTAAACCCCATAGCCCCCAATATGGAGGCCATCACAGCAATAATCCGCAAGGAAATAGAGTATGACGGCGTTTCTGTCATAATCCCTCGCAGAGAATGTATGCAAACCCTCAGAAGACATTCCAAGAAATGAAGACAGACATAATACTTTGCGGAGTTGGCGGACAGGGCATCCTGTCCATCGCCACAGTAATCGGTGAGGCAGCCACACAGGCCGGCCTCAACCTGAAACAGGCCGAAGTACACGGAATGAGCCAGCGCGGCGGCGATGTCCAGAGCGACCTCCGCCTCAGTACCGACCCCATCCACAGCGACCTCATCCCCAAGGGCCACGCCGACCTCATCATTTCAATGGAGCCGATGGAAGCCCTGCGCTACATCCCCTTCCTGGACGCGGACGGCACCATCGTCACCTCGTCCAAACCATTCGTCAACATCCCCGACTACCCTGACGCAGAAGCCGTCCTGGCCGAGCTGGACAGCCTCCCCCACGTCCACAAATTCGACATCGAGTCGCTGGCGCGCGAGGCGGGCAATCCCAAGGGAGCCAATATGGCTCTCCTCGGAATGGCCGCGCGCTTCATGGGCATCCTCAGCGCACAGCAGCTGCGCGACGCCATCGGACGCATCTTCGCCGCCAAGGGCGACGCCATAGTGGAAGCCAACTGCAAGTGCTTCGACCTGGGTTACGGACTTCAGACTGATTAAATATGAACAATTCCAAATACTTCAATCCCGAAGAAGCCTTCTCCCGCCAGCAGATTAAAGAGTATCAGCTGGACAGGCTCCACAAGACTCTGGAGCACTGTATGAACTCCCCGTTCTACAGGGAGCGCTTCGACCGCGAAGGCCTCAAGCCTTCAGACATCAAGACGCTGGACGACATCCGCAAGATCCCTTTCACCACCAAGCAGGACCTCAGGGACACCTATCCGTTCGGAATAGCCTCCGTTCCGCTTGAGCAGTGCACCCGACTGCACTCCTCCAGCGGCACTACCGGCAACCCTACCGTAATCCTCCACACCAAGAAAGACCTTGAGGAGTGGGCCAACGCCGTAGCGCGCTGCCTCTGGATGGTTGGCTGCCGCCCCAATGACGTCTTCCAGAACACTTCCGGCTACGGAATGTTCACCGGAGGCCTCGGCTTCCAGTACGGCGCCGAACTGCTGGGAATGCTCACCGTCCCCGCCGCCGCCGGAAACACCCTGCGCCAGCTCAAGTTCTTCACCGACTTCGGCACCACCGTGGTTCACGCAATCCCTTCCTACGCCGCACGCCTCTACGAGGTGATGCAGGAGAAGGGCATCGACCCGCGCAGGGACCTCAAGCTCCGCACGCTGGTCATCGGCGCCGAGCCGCACAGCGAGGACACCCGCAGGCGTATAGAGGACATGCTGGGCGTAAAGGCATACAACTCCTTCGGAATGAGCGAGATGTGCGGCCCCGGCGTGGCCTTCGAATGCCCTGAGCAGAACGGTATGCACATCTGGGAAGACTACTACATAGTGGAGATAGTGGATCCTGACACCCTGGAGCCAGTTCCCGACGGAGAAGTGGGCGAACTGGTGCTTACCACGCTCAAGCGCGAGGCTATGCCTCTGCTCCGCTACCGCACGCGCGACCTCACCCGCATCCTCCCGGGCGAATGCCCCTGCGGACGCCATCACATAAGGCTCGACCGTATGAAAGGCCGCTCCGACGATATGATCATCCTCAAGGGAGTCAATATCTTCCCTATCCAGATAGAGACCATCCTGATGCAGTTCAAGGAACTGGCTTCGGACTATCTCATCACTATGGAGACCAAGGAGAACAACGACGCCATGACCGTGGAGGTGGAGGTTGCAGACAACCTGTCCTTCGACGACTTCGGCCGTCTGCAGAACCTGGAGAGGGAAATCACTCGCCAGCTCCGCGACGAGATCCTCATCACCCCCAAGGTACGTCTGGTACCAAAGGGTTCCCTGCCAAAGTCAGAAGGCAAGGCCGTACGTGTGAAAGATTTAAGGAAGAAATTTTAATAAACGCTCAATACTATGACTGTCAACCAATTATCTGTATTCATAGAGAACAAGTCCGGCACTCTTGTAAAGGTGCTCAAACTGCTCAAGGCTCACGACATACAGTTGATAGCCTCAACCATTGCCGACACCACGGATTACGGTATCTGCCGCATTCTGTGCAGCCAACCTGACAAAGCATTCAGGATCCTGAAGGAAGCAGGCGTGGCCGTATCCCTGAGCGAAGTGTTCGCCATAGAACTGGACGACGTGCCCGGCAAGGCCGCCGACGCCATAGATTTCCTGGCCAGGGAAGACATAAGCATCTCCTACCTTTATTCGTTCCTCCTGAACGGAAAGGGAGTGCTGATTTTCCGCACGGACAACACCGCAAAGGCCCAGGATGCAATAGACCGCAACGGCCTTTCCGTCATTGAAGAACAAGACATTTCAAAGCTCCTCTAAGATGTACAAGATACTTAAGAAGAGAATGCTCACTTCCAACATCTGCGAGATGGTGCTGGAGGCCCCGCGCATTGCCAGGGCCGCCCTTCCGGGGCAGTTCCTCATAGTTAGGGCTGACGAGAAGGGAGAGCGCATTCCGCTGACTATCAGCGACTACGATGCTGCCGCCGGGACGGTGACCATCGTCACTCAGAAAATTGGAGCGTCCACTACGGTAATCGTGGACGCAAACGAAGGCGACAGCTTCCTGGACGTGGTGGGCCCGCTGGGCAACGCTTCGGACCTGGTTGAGATGAGCCCCGAAGAACTGGCCGCGCAGAAGGTAATCTTCATAGCCGGAGGCGTGGGCACGGCTCCCGTATACCCCCAGGCCAAGTGGCTGCACGACAGAGGCGTTGCAGTTGACGTGATCATAGGCGCAAGGAACAAGGACCTGTTCATCTACACAGAGGAGATGCGCAGCGTCTGCGACAACCTGTTCCTCTGTACGGACGACGGCTCCTACGGCTTCCACGGCGTGGGAACCGCGCAGCTGGAAGCCCTCGTGGCCGAAGGCCGCCAGTACACCAGGGTAATCGCCATCGGCCCTATGATAATGATGAAGTTCGCGACTCTCACTGCAAAGAAGCTGGGTCTACCCATAGTGGTAAGCCTCAACACCTTGATGGTTGACGGAACCGGAATGTGCGGCGCCTGCCGCGTTTCCGTGGGCGGCCAGACCAAGTTCGCCTGCGTGGACGGTCCTGAATTCGACGGATATCTGGTAGATTTTGACGAGGCTATGCGTCGTCAGGGACAATATAAAGAGGAGGAATCCAAATGGCTGCAAAAATAGACAGGCTCAAAGCCCGTGAGCAGGACCCCAAGGTCCGTGCGCACAATTTCCAGGAGGTTTGCTACGGTTATAACGCCGAGGAAGCCCTGCAGGAGGCGTCCCGCTGCCTGCATTGCAAGAACCCCCGCTGCGTCCAGGCCTGCCCCGTGGGCATAGACATCCCTGAATTCATCGCCAAGGTAAAAGACGGTGACTTTGCAGGAGCCGCAGGCGTAATTGCCAAGGACTCCTCCCTGCCGGCCATCTGCGGACGCGTATGCCCGCAGGAGAGCCAGTGCGAGGGCAGCTGCGTCCTGGGTATCAAGGGCGAAAGCGTCTCCATAGGAAAACTGGAGAGGTTCGTGGGCGACTGGTCCCGCGACAACCTGCCCGTGAAGGCTGCGGCCCAGGCCCCCTCAGGGCCTAAGGTTGCCATAATAGGCAGCGGCCCCTCCGGCCTGGCCTGCGCCAACGACCTGGCCAAACTCGGCTACGACGTTACCATTTTCGAGGCCCTGCACCGCCCCGGCGGAGTGCTGGAGTACGGCATCCCCGAATTCCGTCTGCCTAAAGACACCGTCGTAAAGCACGAAATAGACAACATAGTTGCGCAGGGCGTCAAGATTGAGACCGATGTCATAATCGGACGCACCGTGACCATAGACCAGCTCTTTGACGAGGAAGGCTTCAAGGCCGTGTTCATCGGCACGGGCGCCGGCCTTCCCAAGTTTATGAACATCCCGGGCGAAAACCTCAACGGTGTGTTCTCCGCCAATGAATTCCTCACCCGCAACAACCTGATGAAGGCCTTCAGGGACGATTACCTCACCCCTATCAAGGCCGGAAAGAAGTGTATCGTAGTAGGTGGTGGAAACGTAGCTATGGATGCGGCCCGCACAGCCATCAGGCTGGGTGCCGACA
Source organism: Bacteroidales bacterium (assembly GCA_017962585.1). GTDB lineage: Bacteria > Bacteroidota > Bacteroidia > Bacteroidales > UBA932 > Cryptobacteroides. The sequence goes on along the minus strand of JAGCVB010000070.1, from coordinate 3,585 downwards.
CCACCATCGTCTACCGCCGTACCGAGGTTGAACTCCCCGCCCGCAAGGAGGAGGTCCACCACGCCAAGGAAGAGGGCATCACCTTCGCTATGCTCACCAACCCTGTGGAAATTCTCGGGGACGACAAAGGCTGGGTGCGTGCAATCAAGTGCATTAAGATGGAACTTGGCGAGCCTGACGCCAGCGGACGCCGCTCTCCCGTGGCCATCCCCGGCTCAGAGTTCGAGATTGAGGCCGATACCGTCATAATGGCTCTCGGCACCAGTCCCAACCCTCTCATCGCCAGGACCACCGCCGGTCTGGACCAGAACCGCCGCGGCTGCCTGGTTGCTGACGAATCCGGTGCCACCACCCGTCCCGGCATCTTCGCCGGAGGCGATGCCGTGACCGGCGCCGCCACCGTCATCCTCGCAATGGGAGCCGGCCGCCGCGCCGCCGCCGCCATCCACTCCTACCTTCAGGAAGAGGCTTAGATCATCTTGAGCCACTTGCGGTAGCCGAGGACGGCTACCACGGTGTAGAGGCCGTAGATTGCGGCCTTGAAGGGTATTCCCTTGTAGATATAGAGGATACAGCAAACCAGGTCCACTGCCAGCCAGAGCAGCCACTGCTCGGCGTATTTCTGGGCGAGGGCCCACAGGGCCACTATGCTCAGCGCAGTGGTAAAGGAGTCTGCAACAGGCACCGTAGAATTAGTAAACGTCACGAGAATCCACCATATCCCCACCCAGAGCAGCGCGAAAGCCAGCACTGAAGGCAGGATATGGGATTTCTTGTAACGCGTTATGGGCCTTTCTTTGGGCTTTTCCTCCGCCTTGGCTCCCTTGGGCTTGAAGAACTTCCAGGCCAGGAATCCGTAAACGGCAGCAATACAGTAGTAGATGGCCATTCCAAAATCGGCGTAAAGACCAGCCTTGTAATACAGGAACATATCCACTGCCGGCATTATTATGCTTGCCAGCCACAGCCAGATGCTGGCCTTGTACTCCAGGATCAGGTATATGATCCCGACTACGAAGCCAAGTATGTCCAGGAAGCGCAGGGTATCCATATTCTAGAAACGTAAAGTGATGTGACCAATTGCAGTGAAAGGAGCGACAGGCACGAATCCAATCTGGTAGTACCTGTTCTCGTCCGGATGGCCTCCGCTGGCGTAGATTGCTGAATATACCCAGCCGCTCTGGGCAACCCTTGCGGAGAAAACATTGCTGAAATCTACGCCCAGGACAATCTCCTTTATGAACCTGCTGGGAAGAACAGTATAGTTCAAAGACGCATTTGAAAGACTGTAGCACGGCAGCGAGCGGTCCTTGTTCTGAGTGTTGTCCAGATACATCCTGCTTACATAGGCAGTATGCCAGGTAGCCTTGAAGCCACCGAAGTGAACGGTGGCAAAGCCGTTCAGGATGGCATCCGGCGAGAATGCCAGGGACGTGCCTGAATAATGGATTATGCTTACGCCGTTGTCCCAGTCCTCGGCATATTCGTCAAAGTCGATGAGGCGGCTGCGGCTCAGGGCGGCGTTGGCTTCCAGCGTCAGCCAGGAGGTCAGGTCTGCACCCGCGGTGAGTTCCACACCTGTACGGAAGGAATCCGGAATGTTAGTGGTCAGGGCCTCGCCTATATCACTCACCTCACCAGTCTGCACCAGCTGGTCCTTGTAGCGCATATAGTAAAGGTTTGCGCCGAAGTTGAAGGCAGGGCCGTCGTACTGATAGCCTCCCTCGAAGTCAAGCAAACGCTCAGCGCGCGGAGCGGGATATTTGCCGTTGTCAGTGAAGTTGTTGCGCTCAGGCTCGCGATGGCTCATAGCCGCGGAGGCGAACAACTTGTTGGCGCCGGAAGTATAGGTAAGACCTGCCTTGGGGTTGAAGAAATTGTAGGTTTCGTCAACGTCCAGGATGTGCTTTGAGGCGGTACCGTCCCCGTTGTCTATGTATTTGTCGTTGTATCCGTCGGTGATGTAATGAACGCGGCGGTACTGCAGGTCGCCGAAGGCACTCAGTTTGTCTGAAAGCGCATAAGCGGCCTTGAGGAAGGCGCTGCCGTCGGACTTGTACGCATCGGAATCGTAATACTTGTAATCGCCACCGGAGAGGATGCGTCCTGCGAGTTCCTCATTGGACACATAAGTCAGATATCCGAAGTGGTTCCCCAGGAACTGCTGTACAGAAACTCCGGCAACGACATCCCAGCGGCCGCGCTTGTAACTCAGGTTGGATATCAGGCCGAAACTATCCTGGCTCAAACCTTTTTTGCGCACGAAATCACTCTTTTTCACCTCCTTGCCGTCCTGACCTATGAAATTGGAAATGCCGTATTTTATCAGTTTGTTATTGTAGCGGAATTCGTCATAATAACCGTATCCGTGGGTGTAATGGGCTACGGCGGTCAAATTCCAGGCAGGATCTATCTCCCAGGCGAAACTGAGCAGATGGTGGTTCTGCCAGAAATTGTCCGTGGTGCGGGGCCAGAATGAGCCGTCGTTCATACGGTAACGCTCTGTACTGTAGTTGGTACCGTCGATGATCATCTGCTCGTACAGGGAGTTGTAGAGACCCAGGCCCTTGTCGTACATATCCTTATATGTCTTTATCCCAGTCTTTTCCCCGTAGGTGCCGTCCATAATGGAAAGGTCTCCGCTGCCGGCTGTCACTCCGTTCCAGGCCTGACCGGTATTCTCATAGTTTCCAAGGAGTTTGTAGCTCAGGGAATAGTTTGCTCCAAGCCAGGACAGGGCCCCAAGGTAGCTGCCTGAAGAACCGTTGGTTCCGTGAACATAGCCATCCGTTGCGGTATGATGCCAGGCGGCTTCCAGGACAAGGTGACGGCCCAGCAGGCCTGTGGACAGGCTGCCTCCCGCATTCCAGGTGTTGAAAGAGCCGTAGGCTCCGGTCAGTTCAAGGGAAGGGACCAGCGAAGGAGCCTTAGAGCCCAATGCCACCGTACCTCCGAAAGCGCCGTCTCCATTGGTGGAAGTGCCCACGCCGCGCTGAATCTGTACACTGCTGAGCAACGATGCGTACGAGTTCATATTCGCCCAGAAGACCGTCTGGTCTTCCGGCGAATTCAGAGGCACGCCGTCCAGAGTGACGTTTATGCGGGAGCCTCCGGCTCCGCGGATGCGCATATAGCTTGTTCCGGTGCCGATTCCGTTTTCACTCCAGGCAATGACGCCCGGTGTACGGGCGAAAAGTGCCGGGAGTTCCTTTCCGGTGGAGGAGAAATCCCTGAGTGAAGTGCGGTCGATGTTGGAAACGGAGAAAGGCGCCTCCTTTGAAGCGCGTACGGCGCTTACGACCGCCTGCTGCAACTGCTCCACTTTCAAGGAGTCGGGTTGATCCTGGGCCATAGCGCCTGCGCCGCATAACAATGCGGTAGCAATGACAATTGTGATTTTTTTCATAGAAATCCTTATTATAATAACTTACAATAAGGGGATGGGAAGATAACGGTTTCCTACGCGGGCATTATCCCGATCAGGTCAGAGGGTATCATCTCAGCCTTTGTTTCCGGCAGGGGCCGGAATACATCAGCACCCCTTAGCCTGCATTCTGCAAGCCGGTGCAAATGTACGCATATCCG
>JAGCVB010000069.1 GCA_017962585.1 Bacteroidales bacterium | reverse complement strand
TGCTCCCTGTTGGACTTGTTCCAAACCGGGACGAAACGTACTCCGAACAGTTCCTCAGCCTTGATAAGGGCCTTGAGCTGGTTGACACCTTCGTGGGAGAAACGGTCGCCCACGCCGAAAGAATACTTACCAATTCTCATATCTAAAAATTGAAATAGTTGCGGGCGTTGTCATACGATATGTCGCCCACCATCTTAATAATGAAATCCATCTGGTCCGCAGGCAGTTTCCCGTCTTCAATGTCCTTGCCAATCACGTCGCAGAGTATGCGGCGGAAGTACTCGTGGCGGGTGTAGCTGATGAAACTGCGGGAGTCTGTCAACATTCCCACGAAACGGCTCAGCAGACCCTGGCTGCTCAGGACGTCCAACTGCTTGCGTATGCCGTATTCCTGATCCAGGAACCACCAGGCCGCGCCGAACTGCATCTTCCCGGGAACCGATCCGTCGTTGAAGTTGTATGCGATGGACATCATAGTGTCGTTGTCCTTGGAGTTGAGGCAGTAGAGGATGGTCTTTGCCAGTTTGCCCTCCTTGTCCAGGCTGTCGAAGAACAGGTTGCCTGACTGGGCTATGGGGAGGTCGTGCAGGGAGTCGCATCCGGCGTCGGGGCCGAAGGTGGAGAACAGCCTGGTGCTGTTGTTGCGCAGCGGCCCTATGTGGAACTGCTGCACCCAGCCGGATTCGGCATCCATAACGGCCATGTCGTGCATAAAGGCAGCGCGGAACTTGGCCAGTTCCTCGGCCGAAGGGCTGTTGCCCTGAAGGACGCTCTTGAAGATGGCCTCTATCTCCGCCGCGGTGTACTTCGCGTAGAAGAAGGTTTCCATTCCGTGGTCAGAGAGGCGGCAGCCCAGGGAGGCGAAGTAGTCGTGCCTCTTCTGCAGGGCCTGGAGCAGGCTGTCGTAACTGGTAATCTCCATTCCTGCGGCTTCGGCCAGGCGGCCGATGTATGCCTTATATGCCTGAGGGTTCTCTATCGCGAGGGCCTTGTCCGGCCTCCAGGTGGGCAGAACCTTGGTGCCGAAGGGATTCTCGGCTATCTGCTTGTGCCAACGGAGGTCGTCGGCTGGATCGTCGGTGGTGCATATGACTTCCACCCCGAATTTGCGTATGAGGGCCTGGCCGCGGAATTCCTCCTTGGCCAGCATATCGTTGCACTGCTCGAATATCTCACGCGCGGTGGCGGGGCTCAGCAGTTTGTCTATGCCGAAGACGCGGCTGAGCTCGAGGTGCGTCCAGTGGTAGAGGGGGTTGCGCATCAGGTAGGGGACTGTCTCGGCCCATTTGCTGAACTTCTCCCAGGAAGAGCGGTCCTTTCCGGTGACATACTCTTCGGGGACTCCGTTGGCTCGGAGGGCGCGCCACTTGTAATGGTCCTCTGACAGCCAGAGCTGAGTAATGTCTTTAAACTGGATGTTTTCTGCTATCTGTTTTGGGGACAGGTGGCAATGATAGTCTATGATGGGCTTGTCCTTGGCTCCTTTCTGGTAAAGCTCCCGAGCGGCGTCGCTGGTGAGCATAAAGTTCTCGTTTATGAATGGCATATTCAAAATTAGCCAAATCCTTATTGAAAACAAATAACTATCTTTGCAAAAAAGAATCTGAACATGCTTACCATACTGCAGACACTGGTCCAGGGAGAGGAAGTGGAGAACCTGGCCGATACCTTGAAAGTAGAGGGTGGAAAACTTCTTACTAACGTCGTTAACGACCCCCGCGGTGTGCTTCACGACCTGCTGGACAAGGCTATAGACTTTGGTTTGAAAGTACTCGGAGCACTGGCCATTTACATCATTGGTGCTTGGCTGATACGCCGTATCAAGAAGCTCCTTCTCAAGATCTTCGAGAAGAGGAAAACCGAGAAGACCATTGTTTCCTTCGTGCTGTCTCTTGTGACTCTTTTGCTGACTGTGCTGCTGATTGTCATCACCGTCAGCGCCCTGGGAATCAACACCTCTTCATTTGCAGCATTGCTGGCTGCCGTGGGCGTTGCCTTGGGTATGGCCCTGAGCGGTACTGTACAGAATTTCGCAGGAGGCATAATCATCCTGGCCTTCAAGCCTTTCAAGGCCGGGGACTATATTGAGGCCCAGGGTTTCGGAGGCTTTGTAAAAGAGGTCAACATCCTGAATACCAGGCTTATAACCAGGGATAACAAAGAGATTGTCCTGGCTAACGGAACACTTTCTAACGGTAACGTCATCAATTACTCCACAAGGCCTATCCGCCGTGTGGACAGAACCATAAGTGTAGCGTACGGAACCAATGCGCAGGAGTGTATCGACGCCATTGTGGCAATTATGAAAGAAGACCCTCGCATCCTGGATTCTTCAACTCCAGGTGCGGCCGATCCTTTCGCCGGCCTGGAGGCCCAGAACAGCAGTGATATTTCCTTCACTGTAAGGGCCTGGGTGAAGACTCCGGACTATTGGGACGTCTTCTTCGACCTCAATCAGCGTATGTACACCGAGCTCCCCGCCAAGGGCATCCATTTCGCCTACCCTCACCTCGACGTCAAGATTCGCTAGTCATAGTATGGTAATAAACGATCATAGTCAGTCCTAAGTGTCGTTCTGTCAGCAATAAACTTTTGCAGTTGTTCGAGTCTTGAGACAGCATATGACTCCTGAAGCCAAAGCTTAAATGTGCCGCCGGGTCCATAACGTTCATCGAGTGAGGATAGGAACTTATCCCAAAGGGCTTCTCTGTCCAAATCCGGGTATTGTTCCCTTAAAGATCTAATACAACCGGTCAACACAGTGTAACTATCCAGTTGATGCCTCGAGTCAGCCAGGATTTTTCCGTAGATGGTGTGAGGCTCTTGATTCTCTGGAAGGTCCTGATCCTCAAGCGCTTGTGCAATAATATCTATTTGAGGCTCTGTTAACAATTCCCGGAGTTCCTCATCTTCCCGGAGCGCTTTTGCAGCATCAGAGCCGATAATATGCTGGCCCCTTTCGTACTTGCGGAAATATGAAGCGGCCAAGGCAAATACCAAAACAACATCAACGTCACACCTGCAGGCAATGCCAAGAGCACGGTCCCTTAGTTCTTCCCAGTATTCCTCGTCAAATTGATAAACATCTTCATATTCCTTACAGGCAATGCTATCGAGATCGTCCCTTAGCGAAGGCTTTATACCGCAGGACAGGTCGTTGCAGATATTCTGGATGTAGAAAATGTCGAGCTCGTCATAGTTCTCGCCGTTAAAGTCCTCGCCCTCATTGCCGCATATGTCAAGAATTGCTATAATCTTTCCTTTTTTCCAGACAGGGACGGCCAATTCCGTCTTATAACAACTTGAATATGGGCTAGATGTTTCTGTGGTTGAAGGATCGGGAACCACAATGGCTCTCTTCTCTTTCCAAGCTGTCCCGCAAACTCCCTCTCCATATTCGAAAGAAGCCTTCAAATTCGGATCACCCTGATATGGGCCAATAATCAGTTTATCATCCACCACTCTGTAGAAAGCAGTAATAGGAGTAAAATATTTATATCTTTGGAAGTATGCGGTAATCATAGACATATCTGCAAGGAAATCATTCTCTCCCAGCTTATTCCACATCTCTTCCCTTATACAATAGATGTAACATTCGTATCTGTCCATAATGCAATGCTTTAACACCCAAATATATACATTTACTTGGCAAGATACAAGTATTCTTTTCCCTAACGGTAAAGCCTGTCGAAAATCTCCCGCAGTGCGCGCTTGTTGTCGATAATGTCGCGCAGCAAGTCCAACTGGGCGGCGTTGGACGATTCGGGAAGCCAGACTTTCAGGTAGCCGTTCCGGCCGTATTTCTCTTCAAGGTGGGCTGCAACCCTTTCCCATTGGGCTTCCTTATCCAGTTCCGGGTGCTTTGCCCTGCCGTACTGGATGCACCTTTCGACAACCATATCGGGGAAGATGAGCCTGTCGGCTTCGGCGGTAATCTTTCCGTAAATGGTACGGGGCTCGTAACCCAGTGAGGCTCGGTGGTCTTCAGCGGCATCGGCAATTATGTCTATTTGCTCCGGAGTGAACCACTGCCTTAGCGCGGCATCCTCCTTTATCATCCTGGCTGATATGATGTTATGGGTCTTGCGGTCTTCCTTGATTCCAAGGTCGTGATACGCGGCGGCGGTGTAGACCATATCCGGATTGACATCGTACCTGCAGGCGAGGCCAAGGGCTCGTTCCATAACCTTGGTTACGTGGGACACGGCGTGGCCTTGGTCGAACTTGCTGTACTGGGGGATGATGTTAGTGGCGATGTATTCGCGGAGGTCGGGGTTCACGGCGCAGGACAGTTCGGCGCAGAACTGTTCCAGGTAGCGGGCGTCGGTATCGTCAAAATAGGCCAGGTTCTCGCTGTCTATGTCCAGGACGCCGATGATGCTGCCTTTCTTCCAGATGGGGACGACAATCTCGCTGCGGGACGCGCTGGAGCAGGCTATGTGGCCGGGGAATTCTTCCACGTCAGGGACGATGATGGTGCGCTGCTCTTTCCAGGCGGTGCCGCAGACGCCTCTCCCGTATTTTATTGTGGTGCAGGCCACCGGACCCTGGAACGGTCCCAATACCAGCTTGTCACCATTTACCCTGTAGAATCCGGTCCACCAGAATTTCATCGGGCCGTGAAGAAGGGCTGCCATATTGGCCATATCGGCAATTATGTCCGTGCCTCCAATCATCAGCTGAAGGCGTTCCAGTATGTTCTGATAGTCTTGGACTTTTTCCATATTATGAGCCTTGATAACAAGAATAGTCGATTAATAATAGACTGGACGGACCAAAGCACCTAGGTCACGTTCCATATAATCAACGAGGACACCTTTTGAATTAAAAAGTAAGTTCCAAGCGGCAAAATCTATATCTTTCGAGCGGGTAGAAGACCAATAGTAACCCTCGGACCCTACTTCATAGTAGTCAGTATTATGCCGGTATCCAGCAGAGGGAAAGAAAATGCTGTTGCCATTGGAACCGGTTACCAATATACCGTATACTCCGTTCTGAGAGGTCAATCTCCATTCACAATTTAACTTTAATTCTGTCCAATTATTGTCGCTAGGTATCCGCCATCTGTCACCCAACTTCACGTGAGCCGCATCATCTGATTCGTCCAAAGCTTCCTTCCAACTATCGTATTTTGTCAGAGAATTATAGGATCCATTGCACCATTTGTATGTAGACCAATTGTATTCACTCTTTGGCTCCAACTCACCCCATGCGTAATAATCGCCAAACTGCTCTGGAGATTTTACGAACCCATCTTCAGAAAGATTACAGGATGCCCAATAGACAGACAGCCCGAGGTCTACGGCTCCTGTGGGACAAGGCACTTTTACCTTCACGGCACACTCCGCATATTTCAGGCTGCCGTCTTTGGCCGATGCCCTGATAGTGGCCGAGCCGCCAGACACAGCTGTCACCTTTCCATTCGCATCCACAGTGGCGACAGAGTTATCTGTAGAAGACCATGTGACGGACTTATCTGTAGCATTGTCAGGCGTGACTGAGGGAACAAGTGTTACAGTCTCTCCCTCAAAGATGGTTACTGCTGTCACGTCAAGAGAGATACCGGTCACTAGAACCGCCTTCTCTTCGGGTGTACACGCAAGTAACAAAGAAAAGGCAACGACAGCAATGATTACTTTTTTCATTAGTTGAATGTTAAATGGCTTACAATAATAGCAAATCAATCCTAAATATTAATCTATATTTGCGACATAATAATTCAGATATGGCAAGAGTAAAGATTTCCACCGCATTGGGAGACATCATAGTACGTCTATATGACGAGACCCCCGCACACCGCGACAATTTCCTCAAACTGGCCCGCGAAGGCTTTTACGACGGAACCCTTTTCCACAGGGTCATAAAAGACTTTATGATTCAGGGTGGCGACCCGCAGAGCAAGGGCGCGCCGGCAGGCAAGGCCCTTGGAAGCGGCGACGCCGGCTACACCCTCCCGGCCGAGTTCAATCCTGCTCTCTGCCACAAAAGAGGGGCATTGAGCGCTGCGCGCCTGGGTGACGAAGTCAATCCTGAGCGCCGAAGCAGCGGATGCCAGTTCTACATCGTCTGGGGAAAGACCTATTCCCAGGGGGAGATGGGGCAGATGGCCCGCCAGATGGAGATGCAGGCGCAGCAGAGTGTTTTCAACTCCCTTGTGCAGCAGCACAGGGACCAGGTGATGGAACTGCGCCGCAACCGTGACCGCGAGGGCCTGATGGCTCTGCAGGACAAGTTGGTTGCGCAGACTCAGGAGATTTGCCGCAAGGAGGGTCTTGGCAAGATGTCCCAGGAGCAGAAGGACATTTACACTACCGTTGGCGGTACTCCGTTCCTTGACGGTCAATATACTGTCTTTGGCGAGGTTGAATCTGGCCTGAACGTCGTCGAGGACATCCAGCAGGCAGCCACCGACGGCCGCGACCGTCCCCTCACCGACATCCCTATGACCGTTACTGTTTTGGATTAGTCGGAGGGGGTGTCGGCGACGGCGATGGCGTCGATTTCTACGAGGACGCCTTTGGGAAGGGCGGCGACTTGGCAGCAGACACGGGCGGGCTTGGTGGAAGGGAAGTACTCTGCGTACACTTCGTTCATCAGGGCGAAGTGGCCAAGGTCCTGCAGCAGAACCGTAGTCTTTACCACGTTGCTGAAGTCCAGACCGGCTTCTTTGAGGATTGCCCCCACGTTGTTCAGCGACTGGCGGGTCTGCGCCACGATGCCTTCAGGGACACTGCCGTCGAAAGGGTTGACCGGAATCTGTCCGGAAATGTATAAAGTGCGGTCTGCCAGGATGGCCTGAGAATATGGACCTATTGCCGCAGGAGCGGCGGAGCTAGCTATAATCTTTTTCATACTTCCAAATTTATTGCTATTTTTAAAAAATGAAAAGCCCTTTTAAAAATATGAAAAAGATACTCCTTTTCTTGACAATCGCGCTGACGGCATCCTACGCTTACGCCCAGCGCCCCGCCACCCCTCAGCAGCGTCCCGCCGCACCCCAGCAGAGCCCTTCCGCTCCCAGGGTGGAACCTGATTACATAATTGACCTCTGGCCCGACGGAGCCCCTACAGACAACGGCCAGACCGGCCCCGAGAGGGATATGGGCAACTTTGCCAGCAACATCACCAAGCCCACGCTGTCTTTCTTCATCCCCAAGAACCCCAACGGAATGGCAGTGATAGTCTGCGCCGGAGGCGGCTACAGCTCCGTCTGGTACGGAACCGAAGGCTACGCCAATACCCCCTTCTACACCGACAGGGGAATCACCGCCATCGTCCTCAAATACCGCCTTCCCAACGGCCACCCCGAGGTTCCGCTGGATGACGTCCAGGAAGCATTCCGCATTGTCAGGAGCCGCGCCGCCGAACTTGGAATCAAGAAGGTGGGAGTGGCAGGACACTCCGCCGGAGGCCACCTAGCCGCTATGGCAGCCACAAAGTACAAGAACGCCGTGCAGCGCCCTGACTTCCAGATACTCTACTATCCCGTGATCTCCGCCGAGCCCGCCTTCTCCCACGAAGGCTCCATCTTCAACCTGGTGGGCAGGAACAACATCAACAAGAGGAACATAGAGGAGTACAGCAACGAGAAGCACGTCACCCCCGACACCCCGCCTGCATTCATTATGGCCAACACTGACGACGACGTAGTACCCGTACGCAACAGCATAGAGTACTACAACGCCCTCAAGGCCAACGGCGTCTCAGCAGCCCTGAACGTATACCCGGAGGGCGGCCACGGATGGACCGACCACCTGGACTTCGCCTACAGGGAGCAGTGGATGGACACCCTCGGCAAATGGCTGGAAAAACTGCGTGAGTCCTTCGGTCTGTAAACCTGCCAGAATGTTAAAGACTGCAATAAGGTCTATGCGGCTGAGGACACTCCCGCTGTCCCTTTCGGGGATAGTTCTGGGAGTGTTCCTTGCATCTAAGACAAGCGCACTTAACTGGCTGTCAGTTCTTTTGCTGTTTCTGACTGCAGTATTTCTTCAAATACTCTCCAATCTTTCGAACGAACTAGGCGACGCCCTCCACGGGGAGAATCCTGCCGAAAGGCAGGGGATTGCCTACCCTATACAGACAGGGGAGGTGACGACGGAACAACTCCGTCGGATGGTGGTCATTTTTGCGGCCTTGAGCGCCGTTACAGGCCTCGGGATGATTTGGGCCTCGTTTGGTTCTTTAATAGGCCTTAAACAGGCTCTTTTCGTGCTACTCGGCGCTTGCGCCATAGTGGCCGCGCTGCGGTACACGCTGGGTCGCAGGCCATACGGCTATCGCGGCCTGGGCGACATAGCCGTCTTCATCTTCTTCGGCCTCGTCACGGTGTGCGGCGCATACTATCTGATGACGACGACGCTTCCGCCTGCCTCCATCCTCCTGGCGGCGTCTTCCATAGGGTGCCTGAGCGTGGCTGTGCTCAACGTCAACAACATCCGCGATATGAAGAGCGACGCCGCCACGCGCAGGACAGTAGCCCTTCGCCTGGGGCTCAGGGGCGCCCGCATCTACCAGACCTGCCTGATAGTGGGAGCCTGGCTTATGATGGCTGTCTTCCTGCTGATAAACAAAGTAAAACCGGCAGGCGCGATCTTCATCCTCACCATGCCGGTATTCTGTCTTCATCTTAAAGGAGTCTGGACCAGGACTGACAGGGAACTGGATCCGATGCTGCCTATGCTGGTAATGGGAACTTTCCTGTTCGCGCTGCTTTCTGGAATTGCGGTAACCCTTTAGATAATCATTCCTTAATACCTGTATATAAACGACATACCCCAAAGGAGAAAGCCTTGTGGGTGACGTTTTTGTATCCGCATTCCCGCATAATGGCCATCCAATGGTCCCTGTCGGGGAAATTCCGGATGGATTCTGGCAGGTAACGGTATGCTTCTTTCTTTCCGGAGAGCCTTCCTCCCAGCCAGGGAGCCACCTTTCCGAAGCCGAATTCATACAATTTCCTAAGCAGGGGATTCGAGGGCTCCGACAACTCCAGGATCAGCAGCTTTCCACCGTGGTCCAGGACGCGAAGAACCTCCCCGAGAGCAGCGTTCCGGTCCTCGAAATTCCGGATGCCGAATGCTATGGACGCAAGTTGGAAGGAATTGTCGGGAAACGGAAGAATTTCTGCCGAAGCGGTTACAATACTTACTTTGTTTCCTAACTTGTTTTCCAATAATTTACGTTCCATTATTTCAAGCATCTTCGGGGAGATGTCAACACTTGTAACGTGGCTTTCAGGATGCATTATCCGGGTAATTTCAAGGGTAAAATCGCCCGTTCCGCAGGCAAGGTCCAGGATGTTCTGGGGTGAATCAGTTGAGACCGCACCACGCAGCGACCGCCTCCTCCAGGTCCTGTCCGCTCCGAGCGAAAGCAGGTGGTTGAGGCGGTCGTAGGCGGGTGCAATCCCGTCGAACATTTCGCGAACCTGATCCTTTTTAGGCATCGCGAATTATACTATTCGACGTGAACGACTCTGGTACTGCGGGTAACGCCGCTTTCATTGAAGGCGTCCACAGTGAAGTAGTAGTCAGTGTCGGCATTGAACAGACCCAGTTTAATGGAGGTCTCCTTGCTCTCGCAGCCGAAGTACATCTCGTCTTCTTCTGTTCCCCAGCGCAGGATGTATCCGGTGGCGCCGGGAACTGAATCCCAACTTACCTGTATGTTGCGGCGGTCGCCCACGCGTGCTACAACTATTCCGTCAGGCTCCGCAGGGGCCTTTCCGGGTGCGAATCCGAACACTCTGAGGTCGAACAGGGAGAACTTGCCGTCAAGCTGTGCGCAGTTCTGTATGCGGATGTAACGGGCCTTTACGGGCTTCTGGCATACCAGCAGCTCGTGAGGGTAGTCCTCCAGGTTTCCGGACTTGTCGAAGAGGACAGTCCACTTCTTGCCGTCAGTCGAGTACTCTACAAGATATTGGTAAGGAGTCTTGGTACGGTTGGGATCGTAGAAGCCGAAGTCCTGGTCGGCGAAGTTAACCTGTACTGCGTATACCTTGTCTTTCTTGCCAAGGTCAATCTGCAACCATTCTCCAGCTTCACCTGAATTAGCACTCCATAAAGTCTTGATAGTGTTGTCAGTAGCAAACTCTGCCGGATGTCCTGCAAGAGCAGAGGATGCAGTTGTCTCCTTATAGTTGGAGAGGATTCTCCAGCCGGTCCAGGGAGACTTCTTGGTAAAGTCTACCTTCTTGTTCGGAAGCACGTAAGGGGAGTCCGAGAAATCTGTAAGTGCGTACATGTTGCCCTTCTTGGTGAAGATTACCGGGAAGAAGCCGACACGGCGCTCGAAGTCCATCCTCTGGCTGATTACGGTAGAAGCCACGTGCCAGAAGTTGCCGTATCTGTCTTCGAAAGTGAATCCGTGGCCCGCGCCGGTCATCCATCCGCCGGGCTTGATGGACATAGGGGATGAGTCCAGGTGCTTGTAGGGGCCCAGAGGGGCGTCGCTGACGTATACGCCGTCGCCGTAGGTCTCGAACTCGGTTCCGGGGGCCGCGTACTGCAGGTAGTATTTGCCTTTGTACTTGAACATAGTCGCACCCTCGTTCCAGCCGGGCTTGTCCTGCTCGTTCTTGTCGCCGGGACGCTCCCAGCCGTATACGTCCTGCATATGGTCTATCAGGGACACTGATTCTCCTATGGATGCGAAGTTGTTCTTGGGGTCGAGTTCTATTCCGCGGATGTCGGTCACGTTGCTGCAACCGTAGTAGAAATATACCCTGCCGTCGTCGTCCACGAACAGTTCGGGATCGTGAGCGGTTGCGCCGGGCCTGTCCGGATAGGGGTTGAGTTTGTCAGTCACCAATACCCAGGAACTGCCGTCGTCAGGGTTGGAGGTCTTGTACAGGACGTTGATGTCCGACACGGCCCAGTACAGTTCGTCCTTATATACCATAAGCGCGGGCGCGTAAAGGTCGATAGGGAGGACGTTTGTGCTGATATGCCTCCAATGCTGCATGTCGTCGGAGGTGTAGTAGCCCTCAGACTTGGAAGGGAAGAGGTAGTACTTGTCCTTGTACATCAGGCAGACCGGATCGGCGCCTTCGCGGGCTCCATTGGTGCGGCGTGCGGCCTCTTCCTGGCGACGGGCCATGGCCTCGAAGCGCTGCCGCTGCTCGGCCGTCATCCGCGCCATCTGCTCTGCCGGAATTTCCCTCGGAGTCTCCTGGCGGTGGAAGGCATACTGCACGTTAATAGGGTTTGTAACCACCCTGGAAGGGTCGATTTTCTGGCCGCAGGAGGCCAGAAGCATCAAAATGGGTACTGTTAGAATCAGAAGTCTTTTCATAAGACGTAATATATTGGTTATTAATATTTAAAACAAATTAGTATATAGTATTAACATTTTTGTTATGGGGCCTTTTTCGGTCCATTTCCGCCTATTTTTCAAAGTGCTGGTAGTCTCTTGTCCTGCCGGCCCAGCCTCCTCCCCAGAAGAACCCGCGCTCCCGGAAAAGGGTCCAGCAAAGGTCACCTTTTTCTATCTTGTAAGGGGACTCGAAGTTGCGGCTTGCATAGGGTCTTGCCTCTTTCGGCTCCACTATGAAGGCGCCGCTTTCAGTGGTCAGGCAGTATGGGTTGTAAAGCGGGTTTATGTCAATTGCCAGTCCCAGCGCGTGCTTGGAGATTGCGCTCTGATGGGACCTCGGACGGTAGTTGAAAGCCGACGAATTGTTGTCCAGCATCGAGGCCCTGTCGTCCGCATCGTAATAGTCCACCAGGCGCATCTTCTCTATTGGGTAAGAGGCCTGGTAGAGTCCCTTGAATATTTCCATCACGTCGTCCGCTATGGACTTGTTCACCACCATCTCTCCCACGAGGCTCCGGCCGAGGGAGTCTTTGTGCAGGACGGTCAGGTAGCGGAGGTCTTCCCTTGGCGTGGGGCAGCCTTCCTTGTAGGACTTGCCCTGCATCAGGGCGAAGATGTCGTCCGCAATGGGCGAGGCCTTGAAGAAGCCGTCTGCGCCCAGCTTGTCCAGCCACTTGTCCGGCACCTGGTCTCCAGGTAGGAAAACAGGTGTTTCTTCAACTGTTTCTTCCTGGGTTTCAGAAGTTTTCACGTTTCTGTTCAAGCAAGAGTTTAAGCAGAGAACGGTGACGCAGGCTAACGCTGCGACAGCTGTTTTCCGGTATATTCGGTTCATTGTTCAACCACTTCTGTCTGGGTGTTTTCTTCCGGAATTGACAGGATCTGCCTTATCTCGGAGAACTTGACGAAGCCCGGCTGCTGCTCTCCCTCGGGGAGGCTGTCGAACTGGGCGTCGTCGGGAAGGAGTATTACGTTTATTCCTGGCTTGCCCAGCATAAGCTTGAGCATGTCGCACACCTGTGTGGATATCATAGGGGAAAGCCAGTCGAACTCTTCTATCTTGCGCTCATCTATTTCTATTTCAAGGTCTTTGCGTAGTTCTTCTGAAGTAGTTTTTGCATAGGCGTCGGCGGGGACGCATACTGTCTTGCCAAAGAAGTTGATGGTCTTGTAGGCGTTTGCGAAGTCCCAGTTGAGCTGCTTGCGGGAGTATGAGATGAGTCCCGGATGGAAGTTTTTAAGGAACAGGTTGTTGGAGTCCTTGTCGTAGCGGAACAGCACGTCTTCCATCTTGATGCCGTACTCGGCGCTTATCTCGGCTCTTAAAGCACCGAAGAAGTTGATGTTGTCTTTCTGCCTGATATACGGCCTGGTAAAGGATGAATCAATGTTCAAGACGGCCAGGTGAAGTATGGGGTTCAGGCCCACCACGTTTATCTTGCTGCTGCTCTTTTCTTCCAGTTCACGGTTGAGCAGGTCTATGGTGTTCTTCAGGGACGTTATCTGTTCTGAGAGCATATTCTCACGGCGGGCGCTCTGTCTTAGTTCTTCCTTGCTGTTCTTTACAAAGGCTCTCCAGATGAGGTATGCCAGGGCCATGGCGCCCAGCAGGAATGCTCCGAACGGCAGGGTGTTGCGGGTGAACATCAGCCTTATGCTGATGAGGGCTATAACCACCGCCCCTGCGATAATCAATATCTTACGTGTCTTGGCTTTCATCTGTATATTCTTGGATTATTCAAAGATAGCAATTAAATTTAAAAGCATATTATTAATAATACGATGAGAAAGACTGCACTTTTCCTTTTTGCGTTCCTGAGCTTCTTCATTGCCAATGCTCAGAACCCCTATCTCCCGCTGTGGGAGCACATTCCCGACGGTGAACCCCGCGTATTCGAAGATCCTGACAACCCGGGACATTACCGTGCCTACATAATCGGTTCTCACGACGTGGCCTTCACCCAGTACTGCGGCCCTGATGTAAGAATCTGGTCCGCTCCGGTAGAAGACCTGAGCAAATGGGTGGACGAGGGTTCCGCCTTCAAGTGGTACGTAAACGGCCGCTGGGACACTATGTATGCTCCTGACCTGGTAGAGGTTAAGGACAAGACCGGCAAGAAGACATATTACCTGTATCCTCACAGCCGCGGTGCCGGACGTATCGCCACCGTATGCAAGAGCGACCGCCCGGACGGCCCCTTCGTCCCCATAAACGTCACTCCTGACGGCGTGGGCGTGCTGGAGGGCAGTCTCATTGACTTCGACCCCTCCGTGTTCATAGAGGAGATCACAGACAAGAAAGACCCTGACTACAACATAGGATTCAGGGCATATGTATATTACGGATTCCAGCATTCCACTGCGGTAGAACTGGACCAGAACACTATGTACAGCAAGCGCCCCGGCACTGAGATCCACGATTACTTCATCCCGGCCAGCTCCCGCTACGGCGTGGTGCGCGACCCTGAGGGAACCAAGTACCCCGCGCTGTACCCTGACCAGGACCCCGGAGAGTTCAACTTCTTCGAGGCCTCTTCCATCCGCAAGGTGGGCAACAAGTACGTGATGGTATTCTCCGGATACTCAGGCCCCGACTACGGCCTCGAGAGCACCAATTCGGCGCTGCGTTACGCCTACGGCGATTCTCCTCTGGGCCCCTGGCGCTCCGGCGGAGTCCTGGTTGACTCCCGCGGCGTGGTTCCCAACGAGGACGGCACGGCGCTCATCACCACCAATTCGGCGCACAACACCCACGGCTCCCTGCAGGAGATAAACGGACAGTGGTACGTGTTCTATCACAGGCCTCCGCGCGGATTCGGCAACGCCCGCCAGTCTATGGTGGCTCCCGTGAAGATAGAGTGGGACCAGAAGAGCGTGGCCAAGGGAGGAAATCTCACCATTACCGGATACGACCCTTACGCAAAGGATGAGAAGTGGGTTGCGGCGGCTTCTGACGGAAACACCTACACCGGAGCCGAGGTAACTTCGGAAGGCTTCCAGATTTTCGGCCTCAATCCGTATAAGTACTATTCAGCGGGATATGCCTGCTATATGTCAAACGAC
>JAGCVB010000068.1 GCA_017962585.1 Bacteroidales bacterium | reverse complement strand
GCAGAGCAAATCTATCCTCTTTTGTGATTCCCGGCTGAGTTTCACATCCTTTACCAATATGCAGAAGGACTGGTCTGCGCCTCTTCCCACGCGTCCGCGCAGCTGGTGCAGCTGGCTGAGGCCGAAGCGCTCGGCGCTCTCTATCACCATCACGGAGGCGTTGGGCACGTCCACTCCCACTTCTATCACTGTGGTGGAAACCAGGATGTTGGCCCTTCCGGCCACGAAGGCGGCCATATTGAAGTTCTTCTCGTCGTTGGTCTGCTGGCCGTGTACAATGGCTACCTTGTACGGAGGGTAGGGGAAATTGCGGACTATGTCTTCGTATCCGTTCTGCAGGTTTTTCAGGTCTATCTTCTCGCTTTCGAATATCAAGGGGTAGACTACGAATACCTGCCTTCCCTTGGCTATCTCCTGCTTCATGAAATTGTACAGCTGGTAGCGCTTGTCCTGGCCTATCTGGAGGGTCTGCACCGGCTTGCGCCCGGGGGGCATCTCGTCCAGGACGCTCACGTCCAGGTCTCCGTAAAGGGTCATTGCGAGGGTCCTGGGGATAGGGGTGGCGGTCATTATGAGCACGTGCGGAGGACATCCGTCGCGGCCCTTGGCCCATAGTTTCGACCTTTGGTCCACGCCGAAACGGTGCTGTTCGTCAATTATTGCCAGGCCCAGGCTGTGGAACTGCACCACGTCCTCTATGAGCGCGTGGGTGCCCACAATGATGCCTATGCTGCCGTCCTGGAGTCCGGCGTGGATGCGTTTGCGCTCCTTAGCCGTCGTGCTCCCGGTTAGCAGCGCGCATTGCACCGACGTGGGCTGGAGATATTTGGAGATGTTGGCGTAGTGCTGCTGCGCCAGAACCTCGGTAGGGGCCATTATGCAGGATTGGTATCCGTTGCCCACGGCTATCAGGGATGTGAGCACAGCCACCATCGTCTTGCCAGAACCCACGTCTCCCTGAAGCAGGCGGTTCATCTGGCTGCCGCTGGTGAGGTCGGCGCGTATTTCCTTTATCACTCTTTTCTGCGCGCCGGTCAGTTCGAAAGGCAGGGCCTGGAAGCAGGCGTTGAAGTCTTTGCCCACCTTGGGCATAGGGATGCCGTTCTCGGCGCGGCTGCGCACATATTTCTGCTTGAGAAGGCTCAACTGGAGGAAGAACAGTTCTTCGAACTTGAGCCTGTATGCCGCCTTTGAAAGGGAGTCCTGGTCCTTGGGGAAGTGGATGTTCTGGAGCGCAAAGCGCAGCGGAACCAGGTGGTTTTCCTTAATGACATAGTCAGGAAGAGTCTCCTCTATATGGGGAAGGCACTGATCCAGGGCGGCGGCTATAAGTTTGATCATCACCTTTCCGGTAATGCCCCCGTTCTTTAGTTTCTCCGTGCTGGGATAGACTCCTGTAAGAGTTCCCTGGGCGTTTATGGACCCGGGGGAGTCTATCTCCGGATGAACCATGTTGAGTTTCCCGTTGAATAGGGAAGGCTTCCCGAAGAATACGAACTCGCTTCCCGGGACAAGTTTCTCGAATATGTATTTGTTTCCTTTGAAGAAGACAATCTCCATTGAGCCGGTCTCGTCCTCTATGATGACGCTAAGGTGCTTCATGCTTATGAGGTTGCGGCTGGCTACCCTGGCTTTTACCTGAACCCAGGCCAGGTCAGGATGGATGTCTGCTATGAAAGTGTATTTGCTGCGGTCTATGTAGCGGAAGGGATACAGGTGAAGGAGGTCGGAAATAGTCTCGACTTCCAGCTCTTTTTGCAGGAGCGAGGCCCTTTTGGGCCCCACTCCTGAAAGAAACTGTATCTTGGAATCCCACTCGTACATATGTCGGAATCCTATCTGAAACCGCCGTGGCCGCCGCCGCTGAAACCGCCGCCTCCTCCTATGGAGGTATGGCCTCCGAAGCCTCCGGCGCTGCGGGCGCTCCTTTCAAGGGCGGCCTGTTGTGCGGCGCGGGCGTTCTCTATATTGCGGGACAGCATATTGGACAGGTTCCAGGTATCGAGCGTGGTGACGGTGGCGGAGCCCATGGGAACCAACTGCTCGTACAGCGTAGGATTGATTTCCTTGAGTTCCTTGCCTACCTTGTCGGCAATTCCGAACAATGCTCCGAACACCATATAATCCTGCCACAGGGATACCTCCGGAGTGCTGCGCTCTCCTATGAGGGTGAATTCCTGCAGGAAGCGGCGGAAACCGTAAAGCTTCTTTGCCTCATCCTTGCCCTTGTCGGAGTACTGGAGAGATGTGCCCCACATAGACCTGGATGCTAGTGAATTGGTGTTCAGGCGCTTCCTTCCGTCAGAGCCTATGTCGTTGCTCCAGTTGAAGAACTGCTGCTTGTTGATTCCGGCCCAGTTGGAGAATTCATTAGGCTGGAGGATGTGGTCTTCGCCGGATGCGGTGTACAGCAGCCTGTACAGGCGCTTGGCGGAATCCGGCCATTCGTCTCCGGTGAGTTCCTCGCCGCAGTTGAATCCCAGGATTATCTTCTCGTCGGCGTCTTTCTGGGCCCAGAGGACGCTCTTGTAGATCATCCTCATTATTATGGCGGAAGCTATGTTGCCGTTCTTGTCCCCGAAGCCGAGGTCCTCCGCCACGGTGAACGATTCAACTATGTCTCCGTCAAACGGAACGTCCCTGTTCCAGGGAACGTCCTTGTCCTTCATCCCGAACAGTTTCTTGCGTTTCCTGCGGGCGTTTGCAGAAACATTGAATAACAGCGGAAGCGCGAAGGCCAGAGCGAACAGTATGGTAGTGAAGATGGCGAAGATCTTTCCGAAGACATCGTCCTTCTCGCTGAAGTCGGCGCCTTCCATGGCTCTGTCCAGAACAACGTCGAAACTGTAATCGCGTGAAACGCGAGGCTCGAAGATGCCCTTGTCGAAGCGGATGAGTTCGATGACTGAATTGTACTCTCCCAGCCTCTTGTTGCTCTTGGCCACGACTACGCCTTCGTCATAGCCTATCTCTCCGTCGAAGCCGAAACCCCAGATGCGGGAGTTGTCCTCGTTCAACGACTGAGGGGCTATCAGGGTGACGCTGGCTTTCCTGGGGGCGATGCCCTCCGGTACAATCTGGAAGTGGAAAGCGTCGTAGTCTGTATAGGCGGTGACGATGTTGCTTATCCTGTAGGATACGTTGAAGGTATGGTCTCCATAATCTCCGAATCCCCAGCATATCTCCACTCCGCGAGAAGTGTTCACTATGCCGCATTTGCCTTCTTTATCCTTCCTGCTTGCGTTGATGTCCCATCGACCCAGGACGGTGAAACTCCGTCCGGTTTCGTCGGTGATTGCAAGGTCGGAGATTTGCATCTCGCGCAGGTCTTCACGCGAGACGTACAGTTCTGTGCCGGATTCGGCGTGAACGTTCCAGACCTCCTGGAACAATGCCGAACCATCCTGGGCCAGAGTTACGGTGACCCGGATCTCATCGACGGTATTTGCGGAGAATGCGGCAACTGCCGTCAGCAGCGCCGCTACCGCGGATAGCAGGAACCGTCTCATATCAGTCTAGATTGCCATTGAAGGCATATCGGTCTTGCCCTGAGGCTCCTGGAGGTAATCCTTTACGCTGAAATGGAGGATGTTGGCAACTATGGACTCGGGGAACTGACGTACCACCTTGTTGTACTTGGTGACGGTGTCGTTGTAAGTCATACGGCTCAGGCGCACCTGGTTCTCGTACAAGTTCACGCTGTCCATTGCCTTAGCGTAATTCTCGTTGGCCTTCAGGTCAGGATACTGCTCTGCAACTACGTTGATCTGGCGGATGGCTCCGGCGATTGCCTCTTCCTGGGCGTTTGCCTCGGCGGCGGTGCTGGTTCCGGTGATCTGCTTGCGCATTGCGATAACGTCCTTGAGGGTCTTGTACTCGTGCTCGTTATATGACTTAACGAGTTCTACAAGTGCCGTAAGGGCGTCCCAACGGCTGTTTTGCTGAACGCCTATCTGGCTCATCGCATTCTGGCAGAGCTCGTCTTTGCTCACCAGGTCCCTCTGGACCTTTACGAACCAGGAAACAAGAATAAGCAAAAGGGCGATGATAATAATTGCTGCAATCATATCTGTAAGTTTTAGTTATTGGTTTCTTATTCAACTTATAAATATACGCAACTTCTCACAAAAAACAAACCCCCTCGCCCGGGCAGGACCTTATTCGCTGACGGTGCCGGAAGGGGAGCCCTCAGGCCGGAGGCCGGCGCGGAGCCGGACGAGGCGGGAGATGACGGCTTTCTCCGACCGGAAGAAGATGCCGGCAAGGTCCTGGAAGGAGCGGCCTTCAAGATACAGCGCCACCAGGTGCATGTCGTCTTCTTCCGTCCAGGGTCTTGGAGCGGGCTTGGGGGTGTAGAGGCCTATGGCTTTAAGTTTCATCCTTACGGAGTTGGGGGTGCGGCCGAGATGTTCTGCCATATCGGAGATTGCCAGGCCGTAGCTGTACATCTCCTCCAGTTCTTTGGTTTCTTCATCGCTCCACGGTTCGTTGAAGCGCGGATAGCGGGTTTTCAGTTCGCCGTACTTTTCAGGGGTCAGGATAGTGTTCATAGCTCAATAATGTTTAAATCGACAGGCAAGGTAAAGAACACTATCCGTGTAGGCAAAATAGAAACGTTTAACACGGATAAACAAAGACAGGATGGTCCGTGGGGCCATCCTGTCTTGGGGTATTTTTAATAAAAATTAGTCGAGCTGAGGACCGGCGGCTACGAGGGCCTTTCCGGCTTCGTTGCTTTCGTACTTGTGGAAGTTCTTGATGAAACGTCCGGCAAGGTCCTTTGCTTTCTCTTCCCATACTGAAGGATCTGCGTAGGTGTCGCGAGGATCAAGGATTCCGGTGTCTACACCTGCGAGTTCGGTAGGAACCTCGAAGTTGAAGTAAGGGATGTACTTGGTAGGAGCCTTGTCGATGGATCCGTTCAGGATGGCGTTGATGATACCGCGGGTGTCGCGGATGGAGATACGCTTGCCTGTTCCGTTCCAGCCGGTGTTAACCAAGTAAGCCTTGGCGCCGCTCTGCTCCATTCTCTTTACGAGTTCCTCGGCGTACTTTGTAGGATGAAGCTCGAGGAATGCCTGTCCGAAGCAGGCGGAGAAGGTAGGAGTAGGCTCGGTGATTCCACGCTCTGTTCCGGCGAGTTTTGCTGTGAATCCAGAGAGGAAGTAGTACTTGCACTGCTCTGAGGTCAGGATTGAAACCGGAGGAAGAACGCCGAATGCGTCAGCTGACAGGAAGATTACCTGGTTTGCTGCAGGGCCTTCTGAATCAGGACGTACGATGTTGTCGATATGGTAGATAGGATAGGAAACGCGGGTGTTCTCGGTAACGCTCTTGTCTGCGAAATCGATCTTGCCGTTCTCGTCAACTGTTACGTTCTCAAGGAGAGCGTCGCGGCGGATGGCGTTGTAGATATCAGGCTCTGACTCCTTGTCGAGGTTGATAACCTTTGCGTAGCAGCCGCCCTCGAAGTTGAATACTCCGTGGTCGTCCCAGCCGTGCTCGTCGTCACCGATGAGAAGGCGGTTAGGGTCGGTGGAAAGGGTGGTCTTGCCGGTTCCGGAGAGACCGAAGAAGATGGCGGTGTTCTTGCCGTTCTTGTCAGTGTTGGCGGAGCAGTGCATTGCTGCGATGCCCTTGAGAGGAAGGTAGAAGTTCATCATGGAGAACAGACCCTTCTTCATCTCGCCGCCGTACCAGGTGTTGAGGATTACCTGCTCCTTTGAGGATACGTTGAAAGCAACGCAGGTGTCGGTGCGGAGGCCGAGCTCCTTGTAGTTGTCAACCTTTGCCTTGGAAGCGCAGTATACCAGGAAGTCAGGCTCCTGGTCGAACTCCTTCTGGTTCTTGGGACGGATGAACATGTTGGTAACGAAGTGTGCCTGCCAGGCTACCTCCATAATGAAGCGAACCTTCATGCGGGTGTCGGTGTGGGTTCCGCAGAATCCGTCGACAACGAAGAGCCTCTTGCCGCTGAGCTGCTTGAGGGCGATATTCTTAACCTCTGCCCATACAGCCTCTGACATTTCGTGGTTGTCGTTGGGGTAATCGGGGGTGTTCCACCATACGGTGTCCTTTGAGAACTCGTCCATGACGATGTATTTGTCCTTAGGGGAGCGTCCGGTGTAGATTCCGGTCATTACGTTGATGGCTCCGAGTTCAGTTACCTGGCCCTTGTCGAAACCTTCAAGGCCGGGTTTTGTCTCCTCGTTGTACAATACCTCATATGTAGGATTGTAGAGGATTTCAGTGGTATCGAGGATACCGTACTTCTTTAAATCGATGTTGCTCATAATGTATGATATGTTATTATTTTTGTATAAACTTTCGTTTTGCCGAAATCATACGAAAATAGATATTTTTATTTGATTTGGCAAGCAGAAAAACCTTACTTTTGTATATAAAACGATTAAGGAAGTGTCACCGTCAGAGGTACTTAAGGAATATTGGGGATATGACGCCTTCAGACCCATGCAGGAGGAGATAATAACCTCCGCGCTGGAAGGCCGCGACACCCTTGCCCTGCTCCCTACTGGAGGAGGCAAGAGCGTCTGTTTCCAGGTACCCGCTCTTATGCGCGACGGCCTCGCCCTTGTGGTCACGCCACTTGTGGCCCTGATGAAAGACCAGGTTCAGAACCTGGGGGAAAGGGGGATTAAGGCTGTGGCCGTGCATTCCGGAATGAGCCGCAGGGACGTGGACCTCGCATTCAACAATGCCACCTACGATCCCGACTGCAAGTTCCTCTATTTGTCACCCGAGCGCCTCAACACCGACCTTTTCAAGAGTTACTGCAACCTGCTGCCTATCAGCTTTATAGTAGTGGACGAGGCGCACTGCATCTCCCAGTGGGGCTACGACTTCCGTCCCGACTACCTGCAGATAGGGGAGCTCCGCTCCGTGGTGGACGCGCCGGTGATTGCTCTAACCGCCACCGCCACGCCTCAGGTGGCCCTCGACATAATGGACAAGCTGCGCTTCCCGGAGCCAAACCTGCTGAAAACGGGTTTCGAGCGCCAGAACCTGAGTTACATCGTCCGCAAGGCCGAGGACAAGAACGGCCAGCTACTGTCAGTGTGCAGGGGGATAGAAGGCTCCGGAATCGTTTACGTCCGCAACCGCGCCGGCTGCGAGGAAACGGCCTCATTCCTGCGTCAGAACGGGCAGAGCGCCTCGTTCTACCACGCGGGACTGAGCCCTGACACTCGCGCCGCGCGCCAGGAAGACTGGAAGAGCGGCCGCATACGCATTATGGTGTGCACCAACGCCTTCGGAATGGGAATAGACAAAGCGGACGTGCGCTTCGTGGCGCATATGGGCCTGCCCGACAGTCCCGAAGCCTATTTCCAGGAGGCCGGAAGGGCCGGGCGCGACGGCCTGCGCTCCTATGCCGTTCTCATCTGGAACAGGATGGACCTGCAGCGTCTGAAACAGATAGAGCAGACGTCTTTCCCGTCCCTCGAATACATAGAGGACATCTACCAGAAAGTTCATCTGTATGCCGGAATACCGTACGAGTCCGGACTGGGAAGGCAGATCCGTTTCGACCTTCCGGAGTTCTGCCACAATTACTCTCTGAGGGCTCCCCAGGTGCATTATTCTCTCAAATATCTGGAGAGGGAAGGGCATATCACATATGCCGAGGACGTAGACCTGGACACCAGGGTGAAGATAACCGCTGACCGCACCGACCTTTACGACCTGGAATTCCCCGACGGAAGGATGGCAGCGGTCCTGGAGTCCCTGATGAGGATGTACACCGGCATTTTTTCATATCCGGTTCCCATAAGGGAAGACGCCCTGGCCTCCAGTTGTTCAGTAAGCGTCCCTGAACTCAGGCAGCTGCTTTACAAGCTCTCGCTTGAACACGTGATCAATTACATACCTTCCGACCATTCGTCCGTCATTTACCTGCATCACGCCCGCCTCCAGCCAGGCAATGTCCAGCTGTCCCCGCAGAAGTACGCCCAGTTGAGGGAGAACTTCCGCAAGCGTGCCGAGGCCATGGCCGACTATGCCGCTGAAGAAGGGGAGTGCCGCCAGAAATACCTCATGCGATATTTCGGACAGGAAGATTCCGAAGACTGTGGAAACTGCGACATATGCCGGCGCGGAGCCGCCTCCAAGGAAAGGCTGCGCGAGTTCCTGCGCGCCAATCCGCAGAGCACCCCCGCCCAGATTGCCGCGTTCTGCGCAGACCCGCAGAACGGCATCTTCGGGGATGTCGCCGCAATGGCAAGGGAAATTATGGAAAACTAGCCTATGGTCAGTCCGTCGTATGCCAGATGGACGTGAGGGGGAAGTTCCTTTTCGAATTCGGCGTATGCCGGAAGCAGGTGTGAGATATGGGTGATGTAAGACTCCTTGGCACCAACTCTTTCAAAGAACTCCAAAGCCTCGTTAAGGGAGAAATGCGAGAAATGCGGTCCTCTCTTGACGCAGTTGACCGTGACGGCGTCCAGTCCCTTCAACTTGTCGAATTCTGATTCTTCCACCTGGTTCATATCAGTGATATACGCCACGTCTCCAAAGCGGAATCCCAGCACGGAAAGCACCTTCTCCTTGTGGTGCCATCCCTGGATGGGAATGACTTCCACAGGAGGAAGCGGGTCGCACAGGGCGGCCGGAGTCCTGTAATAACCTTGTCCGGATACCCATTTCAAGTCGTCGTCCTCGGCGTTGGAGTGCACCTTGAACGGCTTGGAGGAGTCAATCAGGTGTATGTT
Organism: Bacteroidales bacterium; assembly: GCA_017962585.1. GTDB lineage: Bacteria > Bacteroidota > Bacteroidia > Bacteroidales > UBA932 > Cryptobacteroides. Next base: position 13,305 of record JAGCVB010000068.1, on the reverse strand, counting down.
CCACTCCGGTGATCCGGGGTATTTCTTCTCTGCGAAGGCGTAACTGTACTCCTGCCGCAGGGCTTTCATCACGTATTCTTCGCAGTATATGTTTACGGGCTTGGCCTCTATGAGGTTGAAGGAGCGCAGGTCGTCCACCCCTCCCGTATGGTCTTTGTGGTTGTGTGTGAGGAGTACGGCGTCCAGATGGTCCACTCCTTCCCGGAGCATCTGGGTGCGGAAATCAGGCCCGCAGTCTATGAGGATGGTGAGGCCTTTCCAGCGCACCAGGGCGCTGGCCCTGAGGCGTTTGTCTCGAGGGTCGGGGCTTTTGCATACCGGGCAGTTGCATCCTATTATGGGGATGCCCTGTGATGTTCCGGAACCTAAGAAAGTAAGTTTGGCCTTATCCATTATTTCAGATTATTACGTCTGCCAGCTGCCCGGCAAGGGCGGGGTCATATGGTCTTGTTATTCGTATATAGTTGCCTGTGTATCCACCCATGGCACCGTCTTTTTCCTTGGATTCGAAGAGGACCTTCTCCCTGATTCCACGGTTCTCCTCCACGAATTCGGCGTGGAGAGAGGCGCACAGGTCTTCCAGCAAGGCCACCCTGCGGTCTTTCTCCTGTGCGGGAACCTGACATTCCATAACGGCTGCAGGTGTCCCCGGCCTGGGGGAGTAGGGGAATACGTGGATGAACGCGGGACGGACGCTCTTGATGAATTCCAGGGATTCCAGGAAAAGTTCGCGTGTCTCTCCGGGAAGCCCGGCCATGACATCTATTCCGAAGAATACCTTGGGCTTTCCAGGACCCTCCATCCGGGAGCGTATGTATTCCAGTTTATCCCTGAAGAAGGCGGTGTCGTAGTGACGGCCCATACTGGCCAGCAGCGTGTCGCTGCCGCTCTGCAGAGGGATGTGGAAATGGGGCTGGAATTTGGTCCCGGAGGCAATCCAGTCTATGATCTCAGGCGTTATCAGATTGGGCTCGATCGAAGAAATCCTGTACCTTGCTATGCCCTCCACTTCGTTCAGGGCCTTGAGCAAGTCCAGGAAAGATTCTCCCGTGCTGCGGCCAAAATCGCCCGTGTTGACACCGGTTAGGACTATCTCCCTGACGCCCTCGGCGGCTATGAGACGGGCGTTGCGCACGCACTCGTCTACAGGAATGTTGCGGCTCTCACCCCGCGCATAGGGGACAGTGCAGTACGCGCAGTAATTGTTGCATCCGTCCTGCACCTTGAGGAAGGAACGTGTCCTTTCGCCGGTGCTGAACGCCGCAAGGACGTCCCCTCCCGGGGATTCCATCCCCTCGGGGACGGCTATGCCCACGGAGCGCAGCGTCTCGGCCACGAGCCTGCCCTTGCTTCCGCTTCCGAATACAAGGCTCACTCCCTGGATACCCTTTATTTCTTCCGGTTCCAGCTGCGCATAGCAGCCGGTGACAACTATCCTGGCATCCGGGTTTATTCGGTGCACCTTGCGTATCTCGTTCCTGGATTTTGCCGTGGAGGTCTGGGTTACGGCGCAGGTGTTTATCAGGTATATGTCAGCCTTCTGGCGCCAGGGCACCACCGTGAGTCCCGCGGCCTTGAAGCCGCGTTCGTAGGTGGATGTCTCGGCGTAATTCAGTTTGCATCCGAGAGTGATGAAGGCTATGGTCATAGAGTCAGTGTCACTGAAGCGCTTTGGGCGTTGCCGCCTACCGGCGGATTGAACTTGGTCACTTTCAACTCCATTTCCTCTATTTCCGGATGGGCTTCAAGTATGGCATCGAAAATGCGCGCGGCCACGTTCTCCAGCAGATTGGAAGGCTGGGACATCTGCGCTGCAACTATGTCGTAGATCTTAGAATAGTCCAGAGTCTTTGAAAGGTCGTCAGAGAGAGCGGCCTCCCTGATGCCGTACCTGCACCTGAAGTCTACGGTAAACTCGTTGCCGTATTCTTTCTCTTCTTCCAGGCAGCCGTGGAAAGCCGTGAAATGCATTCCCCGGAGTTCTATTATGCCAGTATCAGGAATACGCATGGTCTTTTTCCTATGGTTAAGTTCTCTTTTTTCCACTTTGCAACGGTCAGGGTCTTGATGAAGGCGGTGGGCAGGGTGATGTCAGCGGCCACGCAGAGCCGGGTGCCGGCCTGGCAGACCTGGAGCAGGTCTGAAAACAGGGAATCGTTGCGGTATGGCGTCTCTATGAATATCTGTGTCTGCCTGTTGGAGACGGAAATCTTCTCTATCTTTTTTATCGCGGCCTTCCTGTCGTCGGCCTTGGCGGGGAGGTAGCCGCAGAACGCGAAAGACTGCCCGTTGAGCCCCGACGCCATAAGCGCAAGCATCAGGGACGAAGGCCCAGTCATAGGGACCACAGTGATGCCTTTTGCGTGGCAGAGGGCCACCAGGGCGGATCCGGGGTCAGCCACCGCCGGAAGTCCGGCTTCGGTGATCAGACCCACGTCGTTCCCGTCCAGGAACAGGGACTCCATCTCCCTGACCTCGTCAGGGCTGGTATGCTCGTTGAGGGTCACAAGGCGCAGTGTGTCTATATGGCCCTTGAGGCCGGCCTTGGAAAGGTATCTCCTGGCAGAACGGAGTTCCTCCACCACAAATGTGTCCAGACCCTTCAGACAGTCCAGCACCGCCGATGGGATGACCTCCTCCGGAGGGTTGTCTCCCAGAGGGGAGGGTATCAGGTATAGTTTTCCGTATGCCATTATTCTATGTTGAATATAACCTTTTCTTCTTCCTGTTCTTCCACGGCTTCGGCAGCTTTCTGCTTCTTTGACTGGAAGATGCTGTTCCACAATTCCTTGAATGTAGTGAACTCTTTCTGGTAAGCCATACCTATTCCGTTCCTCTGGCTGTCGTCCAGGTAGTTGGTGTACTGGTCTACGGAATGGGAGAACAAGGTCAGGCGCCAGGCGCCTGAACGGTTCAGTTTAACCTCTATGTCCAGGTCTCCCACCAGGTCGCTGGAGGAATTGCTCTGGTACATCCTGTTTCCGATAGCTCCGTTGACCACCACCCTGTTGTTGAACAGTTCGGTGGATATGGCCACGTCGAATATGTCCTTGCCTCCTTCGTTGGGCTGGTATTTCAAGCCCAGGTCCAGCGGAATGTTCAACTGTTGCAGTACGTTGCTCAATTGGTTGGCCATTATGCCGGCGACGTTGGAATACAGCATGCTGGACGTATTCACGATTCCTGACTGCTCGTCAGGGATGAAGCTGTTGCCCACCAGAAGGGCTACGAACTGTTTCTGGACTTTGTCGTCTGTATTCAGGGCGCTTTCTACGCTGGCCCTTGTTATAGGGTCGATGTCCGGGATGTCTATCGCGAAGGCCAGCTGGGGATTGCGCAGCTTGTCGTAGATGTTAAGGGTACATTCCACAGTCCTGCGGGAGCCTACTGAGGTGGTGTCCGCGATGAGACCCGACAGGGAAGCCTTGGTTGTGTAGACGGCGTTGATGTCCAGGTCGCTGTCCATCACGTCGCCGTTGAACTTTATGGAACTGCCGTCCTTAATGTCGAAATCCCTGGTGGCTACGTCCAGCAGGCCCAGGTGGCAGAGTCCGTTGTTTATGGTATAGTCTCCGTTGATGGTGAAGTTGTTGTCACGTACGTCAATGGCGGTGGAACCCTGTCCGGTGCAGGTGATGGTGCTGGACGCTTCCTTGTCAAGTTCCAGCATAAGTTCCGTCTCGGGGGTGACGTTCACGTTGAGCCTTACGTCCAGGCTGCTGCTCTTTGCGGTAGTGTTCTGCACGTGCTCGTAATTGCGGTAGAACCTTTCGTACGGATCCACCCATACATCTTCCTTTACTTCCTTGAATACCAGCAGTTTGGTGTTGTTCTGGGAGCTGGCGTTACCAAGGGCTACGTGGAATCTTCCAGCCCTGCCCGTGGTGGCGTCCACGCTCAGGGTAAGGTGGTCGAACGGTCCTGTTATCCTGACGTTTCCGCTTGCGTACAGCTGTCCGTAGACTGGGGAATCCTGGTTGAAAGTGGTATTGAAGGCCTGTATGTTGTCCAGTATGAAGCGCATGTTCATCCGCAGGTCCTTGAGCTTGTCGTAGTAAAGACCGCCCCTGACTCTTCCGGTGCCGTTTCCCGAATCCCTCAAGGTGACGTCGTTGAAAGTTACTCCTGTGTCGCTTACTTCGAAAGGTCCTGTAAGCATATAAGGCACGTTGGTATAGGCCACGCGCAGGCGGACGCCGTTTAGGAAGGTGTCTTCTCCGGAAATCGACAGGTTGTCTGGAGTTCCGGACAGATTTATGGTGCCGTGGACGCGGCCGCTCATCTCGCTGAAGACATCCGGGGCGATTCCGTCGAAATAGGCCAGGTTGAAGCCGTCAAGCACGGCTTGCGCGGAAAGGTTCTTTGTGGAAGGCGTGTACGAACCGTGGACATCTATGGGGCTGGCTCCGTCCAGTTTGGAAACCAGCGTGGCCTCTATGCTGGAGGTTTCGTCGTTCCAGTTGCTGGCAAGTTCCAACTCTCCCAGAGGCACTCCGTTGAGGGTTGTGCTGTCGGTGACGATGCTCATTATCAGGCCCATCTCGCCCTCCAGGGGAGAAGTGAGCACGGCCTGGCCCGTAGCTCGGCCTCCTATGTCCATCGCTCCGTTGAGCAACTGGCCTATGATTCCAAGGTTGAAGCTGTCCAGGCCCAGGATAAGGGTGTCAGGCCTGGTTTTGGAGATTCCTCCGTCCAGGGTAAGGAACTGGTCTTCGCCGTCGATTACCAGGCTTCCTATCCTTATGTCGCCGTTATTGAACGAGATGTCCGCGGGCATTATCCTCCAGTCTGTGCCGCCTTCCGATATGATGCTGGGCTGGGTGGTGGCTTCTATCGCCAGTTTTCCTTCCTCATCGCGGCTGAACGTGCCCAGGAATCCCAGTTCTCCTCCGGAGAGGGTTTCTCCCGGATTGTGGTAACTTAGCCTGGTGTCCAGGGTGTTGTCCGCCATACCTATGGTGATGGCGGTGTTGTTGAGGGCGAAACTTCCTATGGAGGCCTCGTTGCTGGTGAACTGGCCGCTGACCATATCGTCCAGGTTGTTCAGGGTCAGGTTCACGTCCTTGACGTATTTGTCTTCGAAGGCCAGTCTCTGGGATACGACGGAGGCGTTCATTATTCCGTCCTGGTTTATGTCCAGGTCTATTGTGCTGCCTTCGGCTATATAGAGGCCGGGCATCACGAAACTAAGAAGGTCGTATGCCTTGTGGATGTCAACGTCTATGTTGTAGTGGGCTGAATCCCATTCCTCCGAGGGTTTGTCAAAAAAGGCAGGAAGAGCCTTCTTGCCCACTACTTCCATAAGGGCGGCGAGCAGTTTGGATATGGACCTGTTGGAAAGGTAAGTTGCGTCTGCGAAACCGGATTTCAGGTTGATGCGGTACAGGTCCCTGGCGCTCTGTGAGGAGATTGATATGTCTCCTATGTCGTACTGGCCGTAATCGTTCTCCAGGAACAGGTTGGAGACGTCGGCAGTGCCTATCAGGTCTCCTTCGGGGATGCGCATATAGTTGGCGTTGAGGACCATTGATGCCTTGGAGGTTCCGCGCTTGTCTATGTTCAGGGCGTTGAGGTCGGCGTAGCCCAGGTTCAGGTAGAACTTGTAGAGGGCGTTCTGGTCCTGGGGAGCCAGGCTGAGCAGTCCTTGGAAGAGGAAGTGGAGGTTGGGGTCTCCGCAGACTATCTTGCCGTTGAAGGCGTTGTCGGCCAGTTCTCCCGCTCCTGCTATGTCGGTGTAATCGTAACCCAGGGCGTTGAGCCTGCTTATTCCCAAGGTGTCTATGGTGATATGGGGGCTTCCCTTGCCCAGGGTGGCGCTGGCGTTGGTATGGAGGGTGAGCTGATGGACTTCGTCGATGCCGATGAGTTTACCTATGTCCAGGTCGTGGGTGTTCACGTTGGCCCTGATTTTTACAGGAGAGTTGTCAGAGAGACCGGAAAGGTTGCAGACAGCGTTGAGAAGGCCGCTGCCGCTGCTCAGGGATATGTCTGCGTTCAGGTCAGACAGTTTTCCTGAGCCTTTGGCGGTGAGTTTGAATGTCTCTCCGCCGCCGTATTGGCGCAGGTTGGGGGCGTTCTTACCCAGGACCTTGTCCAGCAGGGCCTGCAGCTGGGTCATGTTGAAATCTACGTTCTTCACGTCGAAACCCACCGATATGTCCTCAGGACCGGTTAGTCCTGCGATACGGCCGCTCAGGGAAGTGCGCACCCCACTGCTCTCGGTGACTGTGGCGTTGTCGAACACCAGGTTGTTGACGGGGCCGTGCCCCTGGGCGGACACTATGTCCAGGGTCAGGGGCATTGACTCCAGACTTCCGGCGAAGCCCGCCAGGGTCTTGAAGTCCAGGTGGCTCCTGCCGACCTGCATGTCCAGTTTTATCTTTTCTGTGAATTCTCCGTAGTCTGACAGGGGGCCGCTCATGGAGAAGCGGGGCACGGAAACGTCGGACCAGCGGTCTTTCATCTTGATGTCGGTGATTTCAGCCAGGGCGTCGCCTATCCTGGCCTCCGCGCTGAGGTCCTGGATTGTGTATCCGCATTTGTCCTGTGCGCTGAGGTGCTCCAGAGTACCGTGTATGATTCCTTCGTGAACTCTCAGGTTCTTTGCCCGGAGGTCGGCCGTGAGGTCCAGGTCCGCCCAGTTCATACCCTGGCCACCATATTCCGGAAGGTCGGGGTTCAAGTTTACCATCTTGAACCGGAAGTTGCTGATGTTCACGTTGTTGATGCTGGCTTCGAAGTTCAGTTTGGGAGGCTCGGGATTCTCAGTCTCGCCAAATATGTGAGTCAGGTTGGACTTCCCGTCAGCGTCGGTTATGAGAGCGAACATTCCGTCGGAGACTGTGAGGCTCTTTATGTTGAAGGGGTTTTCCTTGTTGAAAAGGCCCTTGAGGGAGAACTTTGCGGTGACGTTGCGAGCGAAGAAGACAGTGTCTTGACCGCCGGTGCGGTTGTCGTCCGTAAGCAGGGCGTCGGTCACGATTATGGTGTTGAAAGGCTCGACGCGAAGGCTGCCTACCTGGATTTTGCCTCCAATCTTTTCATCGAGGGAGGCCAGCGCCCTTCTGGCAATGCCGGTTTGCACGGCAGGTATCTGCAGCAAGAGGACGGCCGCTATTATGAGGAGCAGCAAACCGGCCAGGATGCGGAGTATTATGTGCTTTGACTTTTCGATACCAAAAGGGTTTAATCCACCAAATTTAACGATTTTTATGCTAAATTTGCACCATTATGGCAGATATTATTTTAGGGATAGAATCATCCTGTGACGATACCTCGGCGGCAGTGATAAAAGACGGCTGGTTGCTGTCCAACGTCATCGCGAGCCAGGAGGTGCACAAGTCTTTCGGAGGAGTGGTTCCGGAACTGGCTTCCCGCGCACACGAGATGAACATTGTCCCGGTTGTGAGCGAGGCCCTTTCCCGCGCCGGAATAACCGGCTCAGACCTGACTGCCATCGCATTCACCCGCGGCCCGGGCCTTCTGGGATCGCTTCTGGTGGGCACTTCCTTCGCCAAGACTATGGCTCTGTCATTGGACATCCCCCTGGTGATGGTGAATCACCTTCAGGGACATATCCTTGCAGGCTTCGTCAAGCAGGAAGGATCTCCGAACAAAGCTCCTTCCTTCCCGTATCTGTGCCTCTTGGTTTCAGGAGGCAATTCACAGATAGTAAGGGTGGATTCCCCTTTGGAGTTCACAATCCTGGGGCAGACCATAGACGACGCCGTGGGTGAGGCCTTTGACAAATGTTCCAAGATGATGGGGCTGGGATACCCCGGAGGACCTATTATCGATGCTCTGGCCAAGAAAGGCGACCCCAAGCGTTTCACCTTTGCAAAACCTCACGTGGAGGGGCTGGACTACAGTTTCAGCGGTGTCAAGACTTCCTTGCTTTATTTTGTCCGCGACCAGATTGCAAAGGACCCCGAGTTTATGGAAAAGAACAAGGAAGATATCTGCGCATCTTTCCAGAAGTGCCTGATAGACATACTTATGGACAAACTCATCAAGGCCGCCAAACTCACCGGGATAAAGGAAATAACCATAGGTGGCGGAGTATCTGCCAACAGCGGACTTCGCCAGCGCATAGTGCAGGAGGGCGAGAAACGCAAATGGAACGTCTATCTTCCGGAATTCAAGTTCACCACTGACAACGCGGCTATGATTGCCATAGCCGGATATTACCATTACCTGGCAGGGGAGCGCTGCCCTCTGGACGTGGCCCCCGTATCCAGGATAGCAGATTTCTAGAGTATGAAGGAATTCGACGTCGTAACGCCTCCCGGAAGGGAACCTTCGCAGCAGGAGATCCTTTCCGCAGCCAGGAGGCAGTTGGGCCTGCCTGCCTCTGCCGTCCCGCAGACAGTGCTGCTCAAATGTTCCATCGACGCCCGCAAGGACGTGGTGTACCGTTACCGTTACGCCGCATATCCTCCCGGAGAAGAGTATGTGCCATTCCAAATACCTGAATATAAGGATGTTCACGGTGCCAGGCCTGTCATAATTGTGGGCGCCGGCCCTGCCGGAATGTTCGCCGCGCTCAAGCTCCTGAACCTGGGCTTGAAACCCGTGATCCTGGAGCGTGGCAAGGACGTACATCGCCGCAAGGCGGATATGGCCACGCTGTCGCGTACGGGCGTGGTGGATCCGGATTCCAACTACTGCTACGGCGAGGGCGGGGCAGGAGCCTTCTCCGACGGAAAGCTGTTCACTCGCTCTACAAAGCGGGGAGACGTCCGCGAGGTGCTGTATCCGCTTGTAGCCTTCGGCGCTTCGGAAAAGATACTCACCGATGCGCATCCGCACATCGGCTCGGACAAGCTTCCGGAGGTGGTGGAGAACATACGCAAATGCATCCTGGAGCACGGCGGAGAGTACCATTTCGATTCCAGAGTAACGGATATCCAAATGCTGGATGGCGGAGGATTCTCCGTGAAAACCTTGCAGGGCGCGGAATACAGGTCGGACAAGATAATACTGGCTACAGGCCATTCTGCAAGGGATATCTATGAATTGATGCAGCGGCGCGGGGTGCCCCTCCAGGCAAAGGGATTTGCCCTTGGCGTGAGGGTGGAGCACCCGCAACATATCATAAATACCGCCCGCTACCACGGCAGGCAGTGGCCCGGGATGCCCGCGGCAGAGTATTCCTTCGTGGAGCAGGTGGATGGCAGGGGAGTTTTCTCTTTTTGTATGTGCCCCGGAGGCATCCTGGTTCCTTCTATGACCGAGGACCAGACCGTAGTCCTGAACGGAATGTCCAACTCTGCCCGAAACTCAAAATGGGCCAACAGCGGCGTGGTGGTATCCATCGAGCCCGAAGACATCCCGGGCGAAGACCCTTTCCGCCTGATGGATTTCCAGAGGGATGTGGAGCGTAAGATGTACGCCTTCAGCGGCTCAGCGCAGGCTCCCGCCCAAAGGATGAAGGACTTCTGCCACAAGGTGGTGTCGGAGGACCTTCCCAAGACTTCCTATTTCCCGGGGGCTGTGAGCGCTCCTCTTCACGATCTTCTTCCGGACATGGTGTCGTCACGTCTTAGAAAGGCGTTTCCGCTGGTGAACATCAACATCCGCGGGTATTATACCAACGATGCCTTGCTGCTGGGCGTAGAGTCACGTACGTCGTCTCCTGTACGCATACCAAGAGACCCGGAAACGCTGGAGTGTCTCCAGGTCCCGGGTCTGTATCCTTGCGGCGAGGGCGCCGGCTATTCAGGCGGAATAGTGTCCAGCGCGCTGGACGGCATCCGCTGCGCCGTCGCAGCCGCCTCTAAAGAGTGAAACTTACAGAACGCAGTTGAGCGTCCAGTTCGTTTGTCCTCTGTGTAGGAGCGGCAGTTCCCACAGTAATCTTGTATGTGCCCTTGAGCAGCTGGGCGCTTCCATCCTCCTGGAATTCCTTCATCTGTTCAGGAGTAACGGTGAAACGTACGGTGCGGCTTTCGCCTGGCTGCAGGATTACTCTTTCAAAGGCTTTCAGCTGGCTGAAAGGAGCGCCGGAGCCTGAATGAGGTGTAGAGACATACATCTGGACAATCTCAGTGCGCGCTACGTCTCCAGTGTTGGTGATGGGGATCTCCACTTGTACTGCGTCTCCGAGTTTGGGTTTCTGGGTAAGCAGGGTGAGGTTCCCATAATTGGCGCTGCCATATGAAAGACCGTATCCGAACGGATACATTATGTTGCCTTCCATATACTTGTAAGTACGTCCCTTCATTGAATAATCATCAAACTCCGGGAGAGCATCGGTAGAAATGGGGAAGGTTATAGGAAGGCGGCCGGAGAAATTCCTGTCCCCGAAAAGCAGGTCTGCCAGGGCTTCTCCTCCTTCCTGTCCGGGGTACCAAGCCATAATCACGGCATCGGCCACTGAAGCTATCTCCTGAAGGTTTACGGGACTGCCTCCGGTGACCACTACTATGAGTTTGTTGTTGGGGGTGCGGAGCCTGGCCACGTTGCGGAAGAAAGCAAGCTGGTTCTCCGGCAGGTCGAGCGTCAGACGGTCTCCTATGCTGGGAGAACTGATGGCGTCGCTTTCTTCACCCTCGGTAGTTCCGTTGTTTCCCATAAACATTATGGTGTAGTCGGCGGATGCGGCCTGGCTTGTGGCATAGTTGCCGGGATTCACGTCCCTTGTGGGAACTATGGTATACGCCGGTTTGTAATTTACGTTTGTGCCGTTGCTTACGTGGGAAACTATGCCCTGCAGATAGGTGCTGTAATGGTCAGAGATGCCGAAATAGTTGCCCATCAAGGCGTAAGTGTCAGTTGCGGCAGTTCCGGTTACGTATACGTTCTGGATTGTTTTGCCAAGAGGCAGAACTCCGTCGTTCTTCAGCAGTACCATCGACTCTGCGGCTGCATCCCTTGCAAGTGCATAATGGGAGGGGCTGGCTATGACGCTGGGGGAGATGCCGTAATACGGGCAGTCGGGATCGTCATACAGGATGCCCAGTTTCAACTGGGTCATGATGAGAGGCTCAAGGGCTTTGTCAATGTCGGCCTCTGTGAGCAGACCGCGGGAAATTGCCGTCTTGAGGCTCAGGAATGAGCTTCCGCATTCCAGGTTGAGGCCGGCTTTTATGGCAATAGCGCTGGCGGCCGCTGCGTCCTGGGCTATGTGGTGGCCTCCGTAGATGTCATCTATGGCGCCGCAGTCGGATACTACGTGACCGTCGAAGCCCCACTTGTCGCGCAAGGTCTCGGTCAGCAGGAATCTGCTGCCGGATGCGCTGTCCCCGAAAACACGGTTGTATGCACCCATAACTACCTCTACGTCGGCTTCTTTGACCAATCTTTCGAAGGCTGGGAGATATGTCTCATACAGGTCTTTCAAAGACGGTTCGGCGTTGAAACTGTGACGTGTGGACTCAGGCCCTGAATGAACTGCAAAATGCTTGGCGCAGGCGGCGGCCTTCAGATAGAATGGATTGCTTCCCTGTATTCCCTTGACGTAGGCGGTGCCCATAGTTCCGGTAAGGTAGGGGTCTTCCCCGTAGGTTTCCATTCCGCGTCCCCATCTGGGGTCTCTGAAAATGTTTATGTTAGGGGCCCAGAAAGTAAGGCCGGTGTAGCGGCTGTAGTTCTGAGCGGAGCGGGCTGCGTCAAATTTGGCGCGGCCTTCGTCAGACACGGCGTTGCCTATGGACCATATAAGGCTGGGATTGAATGTGGCACCGAGTCCAATTGGCTCAGGGAAAACAGTCGCACGGCCGTTGCGAGCCACCCCGTGCAGCGCTTCGCTCCACCAGTCATATGGTTTGATGCCCAGCCTTTCCACCCCGGGAGTGCTGTTCATCATCATTCCAATTTTTTCGTCCAGGGTCATCTGCGCTATTACCTCCGCCGCTTTCTTGTGCATCGCTGCGTCTTTGGATTCTTGGGCGAAGGCTCCTGCAGTCAGGAACAATCCTGCCGCTATGGTCAGGATGAGGGATCTGAGAGTCATATCAAGTGGTTAGATGTTGTTGAAAATGAAAGGAAGAAGGTCGTCTACACGGTAGAATTTCAAGATCCTGCCGTTGCCGACCATAATTATGGACATCTTCTTTCCGCCCTTGGTCTGGTATTGGGCCATCACCTGGCGGCAGGCTCCGCACGGGGAGGCGGGACTGGCGTCCAGCACTCCGCCGGAGCCACCCGCAATGGCTATGGACACCATAGCCTTGTCGGGGTAGGCCGCACCCGCGCTGAACATTGCCGTCCTCTCGGCGCATAGGCCGGAAGGGAAGGCTGCGTTCTCCTGGTTGGCGCCGGTCACTATCGTGCCGTCTTCCAGGCGCACTGCCGAACCCACGATGAAATTGGAATAAGGGGCGTATGCGCCTTTCATAGCCCCGATTGCGGCCAGGGCCAGCTCCTTGTCGTCGGCAGGCAGCTCATCCAGGGAGGAGAATTCTAGGTATGAAATATTCAATTGCTTGGTTTTCATAATTATAAATTCTGGGCAGTTAAGGAGATGCGGTTTCTCAAAGATAGGGAAAATTCCTAAATTTGTTCAAATTCCAAGTGGAACCGATAAACCCAGATCTAATGAAGATTTCCAATAATATCCTTCTGGCGGTGTTGCTGTCAGTTACGTTTGCCGTAACTGTAAGCGCCCAGAGAAAGAATGCGAAGATAGATGTCGGAGAGGCTCTGAAAGGCTATTTTACTCCGGTAAGTTCGCCGTCGGCAAAGCCGGACGACAAAGGTTTCATCCGCCGTTGGATGATTCTTGAGCCCATCAGCAAGCCGAATTCCACCAACCGCGTTTTCACGGATTCATATACCCGGGAGAACCTGAGCGTGGAGTACTTCCCCAACCAGTACACTGTAATCCCAAAGGACGGGGATAAAGTAAAGGTTACTATGGAATACCAGCCGCCGGTAAACCTGACTTCCAACAGGCCGGCCGCTCCACAGGGGGAACAGCCCAAGTTCGTAAAGGCTACTCTCACCTGGCACGCCCTGGACAGCGACCATTTCTTCGTGAAACTCTTCCGCTTTGCCACGGGACTTGACAAGGACCGCTACGGCGTCATTTTCTGGACAGTCACCGTCATAAACTGTGAGGAAGACATCCCCAATGTCAGACTCGCAATAGGCTCCAACAAGGCCGCGAGGTGGTGGGTCAACGGCGAGGAGCTCCTCCTTCTGGCGGGCGACCGCCATATGGGAGTGGACAGCGCCGTTTCTGACCGCGTCACCCTCAAGAAAGGAAAGAACGTGCTCCGCGGAGTAACCATGAACGGACCGGGAATGAGCGAATTCTGCGCACGTTTCATAGATGATACGGGCAAGCCAGTGACTAATTTTACT
>JAGCVB010000067.1 GCA_017962585.1 Bacteroidales bacterium | reverse complement strand
GCGCACTTCTCCAGTGGGCTGCCAGGCACGGGCGTCTGTATAGCGGGCGGTGAAGTTAAGGCTGAGCCTTTCCACCGGTTCGGTACTGAAATCCAGCTGGTAATTGTTGGAGAAGGATTCGTGTCCGTCAAGATTATACAATAATATGGAAGAGGCCCCTTCACGGTATGCCAGGAGCTGCTGGGTGAACTGGGTCCTGAAAAAGTCCACGCTCAGGTAGGTCTTTTCCGTGAAGTTTATGGTGGCGTTGCCTCCGAATGTCCAGGAATCTTCCACCAGCCTCTCGGTAAAGTTCCCTAGAAGGTCCTTGCCGGTTGAAAGGATGCCGAAATTGTCTACGACAGGATTGGCGCGCCTGACGCCCCTTCCGCCGTTTGCCCTGAGCACCAGGGCATCTACGGGCTGATATTTCATTGTCAGGCGCGGAACGGGACGGAAGTCCCCTCCACCCAGGAAGACTCCGGTAAGACCGGTGATGACAGATAATTTCTCTCCCTGTTTGAATGTATATTCGGCATAGGGAGACATCTGGAAATACCTGTTCTTTTCCCCTGAGAAGTTTACCGACTTGGCTGCTGCCAGATCCTCTTCCCACCAGTCTGCCGTGGCGTTTACGCCCACCGTCAGGTCATTGCTCTCATTGAACTGGTTGCGATATATAAGATTGGCAAAAACGCTTTGCTGAAGGGCGTTGTATGCATTGTTTCCGAATCCGGAATCCATTTTCTGAATGTTGTAGTCGGTCACTATTGCGACGCTTGCCGAACCGTCTTCCCTGAGAGCCCTGCCAAGTTTGAAATAAGCGTCCAGGGAAGAATTGACAACGTCGGACTTCCAGGGGCCGTCAATCTGGCCGCCTTTGCGGGTGTCCCTTATGGCGCGTACTCCCCAGTGTGACTGCCACTTTTCCGTGTAGTAAAGCCAGCGGTTGGCCAGGTTGAACTGCAGGAGCTGAGGATCGTCGGCAAATCCGTCCCCGTTCATGTCGAATGTCTTGAAGTTGCCGTCCACGTGGCCCATCAGTATAGTATAGACCTTATCTGACAACTGCAGGGAAGACAGGATGTTGAGGTCTGTCTTGGTGTCGTTCATTACGGAAGCGTTGACGAAAAGGGGCTTCTCGTCGGTAGGTTTCCTGTGCTCCATATTGATTTGCCCGGTCATAGATTCCGCGCCGTTGATTACGGACGGCGATCCCTTGGCAATCTGGATGGTTTCCAGCCAGGGCCCGGGGATGTAAGTCATTCCGAAAGGGGAGGAGAGCCCCCGCATGACAGGGCGGTTCTCGTCAAGCATCTGGGTATAGACGCCGGAGAGACCCAGCAGGCGGATCTGCCTTGCTCCAGTGGTGGCATCGGAATACCCGACAGTCACGCTGGCAGAATTCTCGAAACTCTCCGCCAGGTTGCAGCAAGCCATTTTCATAAGACCCGCCGACGAAATCACTTCTGTCCTGAGGTCTTTTCCCTTGGACAGGTAATTTGCCTGAACTGATATGGAAGCTACGGCCGCCTCAAGAGTGTCTACCTGCTGTGCAGCGGCGGAAAGGGAGACGGCAAGAAAGATACAAAGAGAGGTTATCGCATTGACTGTACGCATCTTACACTACTTAACAGATGCCCTAAGATACTGTTTTTTTTGTAATTGCAACGGATAAGTAATAAATTTGTTGATATGAACTATAATCTTGACAGGGAAGGGCTTGTCGAGGCCCTTGAATGCAAGGACCCCGCCTTCAACAAGGCCCTGCTGGAGGATGCCTATAAGGTGAAAGTTGCCTCCATAGGCCCCGTCGTCTATCTTCGCGGACTCATAGAAATATCCAATATCTGTTCTAAGAACTGCCTTTACTGCGGCATCCGCCGCGATATTCATTGCCCCCGGTATGAACTCACCGACGAACAGGTGCTCCAGGCCGCCGCAATGGCCGCCCAGAGGCGTTTCGGTTCCGTGGTGATCCAGGGAGGGGAGCGCAAGGACAAGGCCTTCGTTGCCAAGATCACCCGCCTTGTCAAGGCAATCAAGGCCATAGACACAGGGGACGATCCGCCCCTTGGAATAACACTTTCTTTGGGCGAGCAGCCGCGGGAGGTTTATGACGAATGGTTCGACGCCGGAGCGCACAGGTACCTCCTGAGGATTGAGACCAGCAACCCCGACCTCTACCGCAAGATCCATCCGAATGACGACAACCACTCCTATGACCGTCGCCTGAAAGCCCTTGAGGACCTGAAAGCCGCAGGTTACCAGGCCGGAACGGGAGCCATGATAGGTATGCCTTATCAGACCGCAGCCGACATGGCCGACGACCTGCTCTTCTACAAGAGCTTCGGAGCCCCTATGATAGGCATGGGCCCTTATAATCCCCATCCTGACACGCCCCTGACGCACAGCGGTGCCCAGTTCCCTTCGGATGACGAGCGCTTTATGCTGGGGCTCAAGATGATTGCGCTGCTCCGTCTTCTGATGCCTGACATCAACATTGCCGCCGCAACTGCGTTGGAAGTCCTGAATCCCCGCGGACGCGAGTTGGGCATTATGGCCGGGGCCAACGTCTTTATGCCCAATATCACCCCGTCTGAGGAAATGGTCAAATACAATCTGTACGACAGGAAGACAATTCTTAAGGACTGCCCGTCCGTTGGGAAGGACGACAACCACATCTGCAAGAACTGCGTGTTCCCGTTCTGCTCTATGGGAGAGAATATGCGGGAGGGCAAAATAGTAGTGGGTTACGGGCAGTGGGGAGACTCGAAAGCAGCCCTTAGAGAAAAAAGTCTTAAAAAACTTTAAAAAATATTTGCAAAACTAAAATTAATGTGTACCTTTGCAATGGAGTTCGAGAGTTCTTCTCACTCCAAAGTGGTTATTAGTTTTAGTGTTATTAATTATGTGGTTAGAAGAGTGATCCACGCGTGAGCGCCGACACTCTTTTTCTTTTTTATATAACCCCGAACTCTTTCAGAAGTTCATAGACTTTGTGAACCGGAAGGCCCATCACATTATAGAAAGACCCCTTGATGGTGCCTATTGCCGCATAGCCTATCCATTCCTGGACTCCGTACGCGCCGGCTTTGTCGTAAGGCTTGTACTCATCTACGTAATACTCTATTTCTTTCTGCTCCAGGTTGCGGAAAGTGACTCTGGTGCAGTCAGAGACGGTTTTCTGCCTGTGGACGTCACGAAGGGTGACGGCGGTCACCACCAGGTGGTCGTGGCCGGAAAGGTCGTGAAGCATCTTGACGGCTTCTTCCCTGGAATGGGGTTTCCCGAGGGCCTTTCCGTCGCAGATCACAATGGTGTCAGCGGTCAAAAGCACCTCGTCCTCTGACAACGGACGATGGAATCCGTGGGACTTGCCCCTGGACATCAGAGAGGGGATCCTGCCCGGGGGAGTGGAAGGGTCGTAACTTTCTTCGAATGTGTTCTGGGTGTCAACTACGAAGTCCACGTCCAGGGATTTCAGCAATTCTTTCCTGCGCGGAGAGTTGCTGCCTAGTATTATGTTTTTGGAAGTATGTATCATCTAAGGCAAAGTTAGTTAATTTTTAACTATCTTTGTTTGTTTTTGATATAAGCTTAAATCCTATAATGGAAATCAATTCTAAATACAATCCTTCAGAAGTAGAGGACAAGTGGTACGCCTATTGGCAGGAGCATAAGTGCTTCCATTCAGAACCTAATGAGAAAGAACCGTATACCATTGTGATTCCTCCGCCTAACGTAACTGGAATCCTTCATATGGGCCACGTGCTCAACAATACCCTTAATGACGTGCTCATCCGCAAGGCCCGAATGGACGGCAAGAACGCCTGCTGGGTGCCCGGAACCGACCACGCATCCATCGCTACCGAGAGCAAGGTCGTGGCCAAGCTCAAGGGAATGGGTATCAACAAGGAAGACATAACCCGCGAGGAATTCCTCAAATACGCCTGGGAGTGGAAAGAAGAGCACGGCGGTATAATCCTGAAGCAGCTGCGCAAGTTAGGCGCATCCTGCGACTGGGACCGTACCCGATTCACTATGGACCCGGAACTTTCCCAGGCCGTCATAAACACATTCGTCTACTTCTACAAGAAGGGTTGGATTTACAAGGGAGTCAGGATGGTCAACTGGGATCCTGAGGGACACACCGCCGTCAGTGACGACGAGGTTATCCACAAGGACACCCAGAGCCACTTCTACCATATGCGCTACTTCATCTCCGACGGCCACGGCAACCCTACCGACAAGTACATAGTGGTAGCCACCACTCGTCCCGAGACCATTATGGCCGACGCCGCAATCTGCGTCAACCCCAAGGACGAACGCCACTTCTGGATGAAGGGCAAGAAGGTGCTCATCCCTCTGATTAACAAGGAAATACCTATCATCGAGGACGATTACGTAGAGATGGACTTCGGTACCGGCTGCCTCAAGGTGACCCCGGCGCACGACGCCCACGACTACGAGATAGGCCTGCGCCACAACCTTCCTGTCCTGGACATCATAGACGACCACGGACGCCTTAACGAGAAGGCCCAGATCCTCATAGGGGAGGACCGCTTCGTCGCCCGCGAGAAGATAGTCAAGATGCTGCAGGACGCCGGCAATATGGAGAGGGTTGAAGATTACACCTCGCCTGTCGGCTACAGCGAGCGCACCAACGCCGTAATAGAGCCTCGCCTCAGCGCGCAGTGGTTCCTCAAGATGGGAGAGCTGGCGCCTCGCGCCCTCGCCTCCGTAGAGGACGGATTCATAAAGTTCATCCCGGACAAGTACCGCAACACATACCGCCACTGGATGGAGAACGCACGCGACTGGTGCATCAGCCGCCAGCTCTGGTGGGGCCAGCGGATTCCGGCATACTATCTCCCTGACGGGCAGATAGTTGTGGAATCCTCCTTTGAGAAGGCCTTGAAGGCCGCCCAGGCTATAAATCCCGCCATCAAGGCAGAGGATCTGCGCCAGGACGAGGACGTTCTGGACACCTGGTTCTCCAGCTGGCTTTGGCCTATATCCGTATTCGATCCGGATATGCCGGGCAACCCCGACCACAAGCCCAACGCAGACCTTGCATACTACTATCCTACCAGCGACCTGGTAACCGGCCCGGACATCATCTTCTTCTGGGTGGCCAGGATGATTATGGCAGGAAACGAGTTTATGAACGACATTCCTTTCCGCAACGTATACTTCACCGGAATCGTACGCGACAAGATAGGCCGCAAGATGAGCAAGACCCTGGGCAACAGCCCGGACCCTCTGGAACTCATCTCCAAGTACGGCGCTGACGCCGTCCGCCTCGGAATGCTGCTCTGCTCTTCGGCAGGAAACGACATCCTCTATGACGAGAGTATGATAGAGCAGGGACGCAACTTCTGCGGAAAGATATGGAACAGTTTCCGCCTCATCAAGGGCTGGAACGTTGACGCCGCCGCTCCTCAGCCGGAGCACAGCGCCGTGGCTGTCAAGTGGTTCGGCCAGAAACTCAGCCAGACCATCTGCGCCGTGGAAGACCACTACTCCAAGTTCAGGATCTCCGACGCCCTGATGACCACCTACAAACTGTTCTGGGACGACTTCTGCAGTTGGTACCTGGAGATTGTCAAGCCCGCCTTCGGCGCTGCTATGGACAAGGCCACCTACGATGCCACCCTTGGTTTCTTCGAGGCTCTGATCAAGATGATCCATCCCATAATGCCGTTCATCACCGAGGAACTCTGGCAGAATATGGAGCCTCGCAAGGACGGCGATACCATAATGTACGCACCAACGCCCAAGGCCGGCGCGTTCGACGAGAAGTTCCTGGCGGACTTCGAGATCGCCCGCGAGGCCGTAGCCTCGGTCCGCGCCATCCGCAAGCAGAAGAACATCCCTATGAAGAACGCCCTGGAACTCAAGCTCAAGGGTGATTTCCCGATGGAGACAGCCCCCGTAGTGAAGAAACTCGCAGCTGTTTCCAGCGTGGACAAGGTTCAGGACGCGGACGCTCAGGGCGTGCCGTTCATCATTGGCACCATCGAGTTCTTCGTGCCGCTGTCTGGCCTCGTCAATGTAGACGAGGAACTCTCCAAGCTGGAGGCTGACCTCGAGTACCAGAAGAAGTTCCTCGAGGGGGTAAGGCGCAAGCTCGGCAACGAGTCGTTCGTAGCCCACGCACCTGAGAA
This sequence comes from Bacteroidales bacterium, assembly GCA_017962585.1. Lineage (GTDB taxonomy): Bacteria > Bacteroidota > Bacteroidia > Bacteroidales > UBA932 > Cryptobacteroides. The sequence continues at coordinate 1,667 of JAGCVB010000067.1, read as the reverse complement.
GGTGGTGGCCATCGAGCGCAAGAAAGAAGCCGACGCCCTGTCCAGGATAGAGAGTCTCACGTCACAGATCAACTCACTGAAAAATAATTAATTAACTCTAATAACTAAAAGTAATACAGTAATGATTGCCGTTTATCCGCTGCTTTTTGGAAGCCTGGGATTTTGGGAGATACTTCTCATAGTCCTCGTCATTGTTCTCCTCTTTGGAGGTAAGAAGATTCCCGAGCTCATGCAGGGCCTTGGCAAGGGAGTGAAGAGTTTCAAGAAGGGAATGCAGGAAGTGGAGGACAACATCAAGGACGTAGCCAAGGAGCTGGAGTCCGATGCCTCCGACAAAGAGAATGAGCCAAAGCAACAGTAAGGAAATGTCCTTCTGGGACCATCTTGAAGAACTGAGGGGAACCCTGTTCCGCTCGGTTCTCATCATCATGGTCTTTTTTGTAGGCGGCTTCTTCCTGAAAGAGACCCTTTTCGACGGGGTGATCCTCAGGCCAGCCCGTCCGGATTTCTGGCTCTACCGCCTCCTGGGCGTAGACCTGGACCTGGATCTGATAAACATAGACATAGCCGCCCAGTTCTTCACCCACATCAAAGTTACCTTCATATGCGCGGTGGTGGTGAGTTTCCCGCTGCTTTGCTATGAGATTTGGAGGTTCGTGGCCCCCGGCCTGTACGAGAACGAGCAGAAAACCGTCAAGAAGGCCTTTGGGATGGGCGCCATCCTCTTCTACCTGGGAATAGCCGTGGGATATTTCATAGTGATGCCAGTGCTGCTGTATTTCTTTAACGGATACCAGGTTAGCGGCAGCGTGGAGAACACTTTCGCCCTTACCTCGTACATATCCATATTCACATCGATGGTTTTCCTGATGGGGCTCCTTTTCGAGTTCCCGTCCGTGCTGGCCGTGCTGTCGCACTTCGGCCTCGTCACGCGCGAGCATATGCGAAAGTTCCGCCGCCACGCCGTTGTGGTCATATTGATACTGGCAGCCATCCTTACGCCCACCGGAGATCCTTTCACTATGCTGGTGGTGGCTCTGCCGCTGTATCTGCTTTACGAATTCAGCATTATGATATGCAAGCCCGCTGCGGCTCAGGAGGACCAGGAAGATGCTGTCTCTGAATGACGTAACGGTGTCCTTCGGCAACTGGACGCTGCTGGATTCCATAAGTTTCAACATAAGCGAGACTGACAAGATAGGCCTCACCGGCAAGAACGGGGCGGGGAAGACCACCATAATGAAGCTCATCTGCGGGCTTCAGCACCCCACCTCCGGCCGCATCGACCTTCCCGCGCACTACAAGGTGGGATACCTTCCCCAGATAATGGAGCACCACCGCGGACGCTCCGTACTGGACGAGACTATGACCGCCTTCGACGCCCTTCTGGACGCCAGGCGCGAGCAGGATGCCATCTCCCGCGAACTTGAGACCCGCACAGATTACGAATCCGACGCCTACAGCGCCCTCATAACCCGCTTCAACGAGCTGGACGATTATCTGCGCCTGAGCCAGAGCGAGCCGGCCGAGGCGCAGGCCCGGCGCACGCTCAAGGGCCTGGGCTTCAAGGACGACGAGCTGGGGCGCCTTACCGACACTTTCTCCCAGGGCTGGAACATGCGCATAGAACTTGCCAAGATCCTGCTCAGAAAGCCCGATATCCTGCT
>JAGCVB010000066.1 GCA_017962585.1 Bacteroidales bacterium | reverse complement strand
TCTTGATACCCTACACCTGCTCCATACGCCTGCGAGTTTCCATCAGAAACGCCGGATCGTCCTTCACCACGGGTTTAGCTTCCCTCAACAATTCTTCTATGTTATTGTCTTTCATACGCTTAAATAATCTTTAAGATGATTCCGCCCTACAGACAGATGGTATTTAACAGTGCCCGAAGGCATATCCAGAATAGTTGCAATATCCTTTATGCTCTTGTCCTCGAAATAGAACAGCACTATTGCCGCTTTCTCCTTTTCAGGAATCCGGTCCAAAGCCTGGTAAAGCTGCTGGTAACGGAAGCGGCTGTCGGCGCTGTCGCCTGAAGGCAGGCTCTGCGCCTCGTAACTATCGGAATCAACCCTCACCGGGGTCTTCTTCCTGAAATTGTCTATGTAACAGTTGTATGCAATCCTGAAAAGCCAGGTCTTGAATTTGGAACGCCCTAGGAAAGAACTGCTGGATACGTAAGCGCGCACAAGCGCATCCTGGGCTATGTCATCGGCTAGGGCCTGGTCACCGCTGCACAGAGCAAGCAGGAACCGCCTGAGGGGCTCCTGCTCTGTCCGAACAAGGTCGATGAATTGCTCCTGAGTCATTTATTCCTTCTCAGCGTTCTCAGCCAATGCTTTTTCCTCTGCCTCAATCTCCTTGACAAGCATTCTCTTACCAACGAAGTACACTATGAAAAGTGCAATGCCAATGGCGAGCAGGAACCCTCCGATTACAGTCATCGGTATCCCATAATACTTTTCATAATTGGTAAATAGTGAGATGAGTATCATCGCTGCTCCAAGAGCAGATGTGACACAGGCCCCATTGAGCTTTTCCAGAAGGTCCTTCTTAACGGTCCTAACCCTTTTCTTGGGCTGGGCTGAAAGGAGATTGGGATCTATGGGAACCCCGGCCTCCAAGGCTTTAAGCATAATCTCGGCTTTGCGGTCAACTTCGTTTTTCCTTGCCTTCAGGACCAACCATACAATAATAATGGGCAGTACGACGCAAATTCCAATCGGAACAATAATATCACCAGCGTTCATAACAGTTACTATTTAAAAATCATCTGCCTTATAGACGGGACCCGGAGACGAAAGGTTGGAAAAAATTTTACTTTTTGTAGAAAACCGTATTGAAGAAGTCTTCCATCTGCCTGGCGTAAGGCGCGCCGTACTTCTCAAAGGTGTCCTTTGTAGCGGTGTCGGGCTTCCAGTCATAGTAGGCGTGCGCTGCGCCGGGCACCTTTACGTAATATGCTTCCTGGCCGGCTGCAATGAGGGCGTCGTAGTACTCCTGGTTACCCTCGTCGCTGACTACGTTGTCTGCAGTCCCTCGGTTTATCCAGTGGGGAATCTGGCGCTTGGAGGGGATGTTGTCAAGCGGGGCTATGGCTTTCCGGCCATCCTCGGGAAGGTCATTGACATACCTGCCCAGGACGTCCAGCGAGAATATACCGTAGTTGGGGGCGACGGCCTTTATGGCCATCAGGCTCTTGCGCGCCTTCTTGGCGCTCCAGCCTGCAGGCATATAGGTGGGGAGGTATTCGTATACCCCGGGCGTAACGCCGAAGCCGCCATCGCCCACGCGCTCTATCATAGTTGCGACCGCCGCGCACAGGTGTCCGCCTGCGCTGTCGCCGGTAACGGCCAGTCTCTTAGGGGCGAGGCCGTACTCCGCGGCGTGTTCCTGGATGTGGAGGATGGCGCCGTAGCAATCCTCTATTATGTCCATCATTGTGTTAGGCTCGCTGTCGCCGTCGGCTGTGCCTATCCAGCGATAGTCTATGCTGAACACCACGTACTTTCCGTCCTTGCACAACTCGCGCGCTAGGCCCTTCATCACGTCCTCGCAGTTCATCCTCCAGCCTCCGCCGTGGATTATTACCACACCCGGGAGATTGCGCGCCCCGTCGGGGATGAAGGCGTCGTACTTGAGAGCCTTCACGCCGGGCTTGGCGTAGACTATGTCCTGCTTGCATGTGTACCCCTGCAGGCGCTCAGGCTCCACGAAAGAAGCCCCCAGCGAGCAGTTGCCGTCAACCGCTATGTTGAATTCCGGAGTGAAGTACTCGTCGTAGAAGGCGAAGCCTCCGTTCATAGCCTTGTAGCCGCATTCGAAGGCATAGCCCGGATCGGGAAAAGCCTTGACGGTAAGGACAGTGCCTTTGGGCAGTTCCACGCCGTCGGCGGGGATGGGAGGGATCACTTCTATGCGACCGTGGGCGCATTCACCTATCCATACCCTGAACGGGCCGTCGGGGTTGGGAGCGGGCCTGCGGTTCTGGGAGAATGCAGTAAAACAGATAAATGCCAGGCAGGCAATGGAAAGTAGACGGATTGTTTTCATTTTATTTTCGTATCTTAGACAAAGTTAATCATATCTTATAAATTATGGAATACAGCGAACTCGGCAAAACCGGTATGAAGCTCTCGCGCCTGGCATTCGGAGCCTCCTCCCTGGGAGGGGTGTTCAGGACCATAGACGAGGGCCAGGCAATAGAATCTGTCTACACGGCAGTGGACAACGGAATCAATTTCATTGACGTATCCCCGTATTACGGCCACCTCAAGGCGGAAACTGTCCTGGGCAAGGCATTGGTGAACATCCCCCGCGACAAGTACTACCTTTCAACCAAGGTGGGCAGGTACGGCAAGGACGGGGTCAACTACTGGGACTATTCCGCTGCAAGGGCCCGCGCCAGCGTCTTCGAGAGCATGGAGCGCCTGCACATTGACTACATAGACCTGATCAACGTCCACGACATAGAATTCGCAGACCTCAAGCAGGTTGCGTACGAGACTGTCCCGGCCTTGGTTGAACTCAAGAAAAAGGGTTATGTGGGCCACGTGGGCATCACGGACCTTCAGCCGGAGAACCTCAAATGGGTGATTGAACACACAGAGCCCGGCGCCATCGAATCCGTCCTCTGCTTCTGCCACTATGAACTGAATGACACCCTGTTGCTGGAGTACCTGGATTATTTCAAGGAGAAGGGGATAGGCATCATCAACGCATCGCCTCTCTCTATGGGCCTGCTCTCCTCAAGGGGCATCCCTGACTGGCATCCGGCACCCAAGCCTCTGGTGGAGGCCTGCGCCAAGGCCGCCAGGTTCTGCGCCTCCAAGGACTATCCAATAGAGAAACTGGCAATACAGTTCGCAATCAGCAATCAGGCCATTACAACCACCCTGTTCAGTTCCGCAAATCCGGAGAACGTCCTGCGCAACATCCGCAACGCGGAGGCGCCAATGGACCAGGAAATGGTAAAGGAAGTACAAGAGATTATCGGCGACCAGATGGGCGTCCGCTGGAACAATTCATAAAGGGATATGGAACAGAAAAAGAATAATAACGCGTTAGCGCTGGGTCTGGTCTTCTCGCTCTTCTTCTTGTGGGCGATAAGCAGCAACCTCCTGCCTACCATGATCAGGCAGATGTTGAAGACCTGC
>JAGCVB010000065.1 GCA_017962585.1 Bacteroidales bacterium | reverse complement strand
CTCCTTGCTGAAATTGTCGCGGTATCCTCCGTCCCAGCGCGGGACGTACGGGGTTCCCACTACGATTACGCAGCAGGTGGCTCCGATTTCTTCGGCCATCTGCAGTTCCCCAATGGCATAGTTAATCCATTTGGACCTCTCCTCCGGGTCGGCGGCCAGGGTGTTGCGCCAGATTCCCACTTCCGATATGCTCAGGCCTGCAGCGTCGGCCGCTTTCTTGTAGGCCATATACTTCTCTTCTCCTTCAAGACAACTGACAGGGAAATTTATGGCCTTTAGGCCAAGAGCTTTATGTTTTGCAGCCCAGTCTTCAGGAGTGGTGTGCTGCAGCGGGGACGAAGTTCCAAGATACATAATCAGAAATCTCTTTTAACTATTACAGAAGGGTCTATTTCTTTGAGCGACTTCACTCCGGTCCGGGCCATTACTCCGGCCAGTTCCGCAGTCATTTCCTTTATCCTGGCCGCTACGGCCTCGGGGCCCTGTTTCAGCAGCGGCATAAGATGCCGCCCCACTGAAACGGCCGCGGCGCCCAGCGCCAGGCATTTGTATGCGTCCATTCCGCTCTCGATACCGCAGTCCACGAAAACCGGGACGCTGCCGCCTACTGCGGAAAGGATCTCCGGCAGGACTTTGAGCGGCGGCACGCTGTACTGCATCATACCGTGATGATGGGATACTACCAGTCCTGCGGCGCCGGCCTTGACGCTCTTCTCGGCGTCCTCAGGTCCAAGGACGCCCTTTACGATGAAAGGCACTTTGGCCGCCGCGACGAACTCTGCCAGTTCCTGGGTGGACTTAGGCTTCATCGGAAGGCCGAAAACATTGTCATAGCCTCCCAAAGAGTTGAAGGCGTGGTCTATGTCCATACCCACGGCAAAGCAGCCGTGCGATACCGCGTGCTCTATCTTCCTGAACACCTCGGCGTTGTCGGCGTGAGGCTTTATTATCTTGATGGAACGGGCGCCCGTGGCAAGTATGGCCTCGAGTTCCTCATCCTCCCCCATTCCTACCCAGTGAACGGCGTTGCACATTGCCGCGGCCTTGGCGTATGTAACCATACCGTTCTCCGCAGTGTTGTGCAGGTGTGACAAGGCGGCAGTCATAATGGGAGTGTCGAACTTCTCCCCGAACAGCGTGAAACTGACGGAGGGAATGCCCGAATCCAGATAGCGGGTTTTCAGAAGAAGCGAATCAAAGTAATCGCGTGTTATTTCGTCAGGATTGGATTTCATTTGAACTCTAGTTGTTTCGACTTTCAATTTCGCTGATTATTTCTTTCATTCTCTTGTCGTCGAGCTCATACTTATTAATAATAACTATTGCTAGGACGAACAGGAGTGCCGGTACTATTGTAACAAGCCACAGGATACCCTGCTCTGCCAGCGGAGTCTGGGTCTGGTTGGCGGCCTTGAAGCCTACCCAAGAAAGGACAAGTCCCGGGATTACGCCTCCCAGCGCCATTCCTAGTTTCATAAAGAAACAGATGATGGCGTTGACGATACCGGCAATGCGGCGTCCTCCTATGTATTCTCCGTACGTTACAACGTCAGGAACCAAAGCCCACATATAGCCGGTAGCCACCAGGATTCCCGAGCTCTTCACAAGCTGTGCGATGCAAAGAAGCGGGAAACAGGCCTTCAAAGCGGGAATGGAAACGAAGAGGTACATCAATGCCATTCCAATTATTGCAATCACCAGGAAGAGGCGGAACATCCCTCTCTGGCCAAACTTGCGTTTCATTGCCGGAACAAGGGGCAGGAGGATGAATGCCGGAATTGTTCCAAGCCACATGAACACAGTTGTCATAAAAGGCGTGGCATTTATATTATAGGTCATAAAATAAGAATCCGCCGCGTTGCTTACACTCATTGTGATGAATGCAATGATGAAGAAGAATGACAGTATGCGCAGCTGACGGTTGACTTTCAGTTCATTGAAAAGGTCGCTGACCTTTACAGTTTCTGTCTGCTCCTTGCCCATGGAAATGCGTTCCTTGCTCTCAGCGAAGCAGAAAAAGAAGAGGCCCAGGCCTATCAGGGCAAAGATGGTCATTGTGATGAACCAGGCCGAGCCGGCCTCGGGAGTGTTGTAAACCGCCTCCATCTTGCCAGTGTCGGGATTCAGGACCTTGGGCGCAAAGATGGCTATCACCAGAGGGAGAGTCTTGATCACAAGACCGCCGAAATTGGCGAAGAGCATCCTGATGGTGGTCAGCAAGGTTATCTCCTCCGGATCACGGGTTACGGAAGCCTGAAGGGATCCATAGGGCACGTTGACCAGTGTGAAGCACATACTCATTCCTACATATGTCACGTACGCGTATAGGAGCGAGCCGCTGAAACCGTTCCAGAAGCAAAGTATCGCAAACGCCGCCAGCAGGATTCCACCTATAATAAGCCACGAGCGGTACTTGCCCCATCTCAGATTGGACTTGTCGACGAAAGCTCCGACAATCGGATCCCAGATGATGTCGATGATACGCACAACCAGGAACATCACTGCAGCCACCTCCGGCTTCAGTCCGTAAACGTTGGTATAAAAGAAGAGCAACCAGATACTGACCGTCTGGTAAATGAGGTTCTGCGCAAGTTCTCCGGAACTAAGTCCTATCCTCTCGCGCCAGGATAATTTGCCGTTAATGTTGCTCATAATATAAATATCTTCTCAAAGATATTAAAAATCTTTTCAATTTGCACGTGTTAAGCCTTACTTGTCGTTTTTCGTTTAAAAGTATTCATTTTCTTGCCCAAAATGCTTATATTTGCCCAAATTAAATTCACTTTATACCTTAATTTATTAACCACACTAATGAAACAGACGATTCTTAAAAGAGCTGCTCTTTTCTTCTCTTTGATTCTTTTGGGCGTTACTCTTAACGCTCAGAACGTCAACCTGAGAGGTAAAGTGGTAGACTCGAGCGGAGAACCCGTAATCGGCGCCTCCGTAGTACTCGTTGGCAACACAACTGTGGGAGCAATTACCGATCTTGACGGTAACTACAGCCTGTCAGTTCCTGCCAATTCAAGTGTTACCGTCTCCTTCATCGGCTACACCTCACAGACTGTAGCAGTAGGAGGTAGGTCAGTCATTAATTTTACATTGGAAGAAGACAACGAGTTCCTTGAGGAAACCGTGGTCATCGGTTACGGTGTTCAGCGCAAGAGCGACCTCACCGGTTCCGTTGCATCCGTTAAGGAAGCCGACCTCTCTTTCCGTTCAACCTCAGATGCAGCTGCAGCCCTCCAGGGAAAGGCAGCAGGTATCCAGGTAAGCAACGCATCAGGTGCTCCTGGTAAGGGATCAGACATCCGCGTCCGTGGTGTGTCATCCAACGGACAGTACGGACTCGGCCCGCTTCTCATAGTAGACGGACTTAAAGTAGACAACATCCAGTATCTGGATCCTTCAATGATCGAGTCCATCGAGGTTCTGAAGGACGCCGCATCAGCCGCCATCTACGGCGCACAGGCTGGTAACGGTGTTATCCTCGTAACCACGAAGAACGGTTCCAAGGCAACTGACGGAAACGTATTCTTCCAGTATCAGATAGACTTGAACCGTCTCGGCCACCACGCAAAGGTTATGAACGCCGAGCAGTACATCGACTGGATGACCCAGGCCGGCTATGTACAGTCCAAGGAAGACCTCATTACAAGAGGAATATGGGACGGCAAGACCGACACCAACTGGGCTGACGCAGTATACGGACTCGGTATCAACCACCGCGCTACCGTAGGTGCACAGAGCGGAAGCGAGAAGGGCTCATACTACGTAGCCCTCACTTATGTAGACCAGGACGGTATGGTAAAGGGCAGCAAGGACTTCTACAAGCGCCTCACAGCCCAGATCAACGCCGACTACAAGATCAAGCCCTGGTTCACCGTAGGAACCAACACCTCAATCGAGCGTTACGAGAGCGGCGCAGTATCAGAGCACTCTGAGTACAGTAACGGTGCCAACGGTACCTCACTGCTTGGAACCCTCGTCATCGACCCTCTCACCCCTGTATACTATACAGACGAGTCACAGCTGCCTAACGGAATGAAGTCAGCCATCGAGAGAGGAATGCAGGTGTACAAGAACGAGCAGGGATACTACTACGCCACCTCCAAGATGGAGGAGGGAGACGGTGGTAACCCTCTGGTATTCCGCGACCGTAACAACAACACCTCAGAGGGATTCAACGTACGTGGAACCCTTTATGCCAACATCACCCCGTTCAAGGGCCTGGTATTCACTTCCCGTTTCGGTTACAGGATCGGTCAGGGCTACACGACCAACTACGTTGATCCTTACTACCTGAACTCCAAGCTCTACTACG
>JAGCVB010000064.1 GCA_017962585.1 Bacteroidales bacterium | reverse complement strand
GTATGCTTCCGTTCGAGGATGACCCCGAGCGCTACCACAGCGTACTGTTTATGTTCGGTGCCCAGATAAAGCTTTATCTGGGCACCGAACATAAACAGTACGCTGTGGTAGCGCTCGGGGTCATCCTCGAACGGAAGCATACCGTATGACTTGCGCAGTTCGGGAATGGTACATATAACCAGACCGCTGGTAACAGGGGAGAAGGTGACGTTGAACCAGTCCGTGGGCACCCACTCCATACCAAGCGCCAGATTGGTGTAGGCAGGGGAGAAGAAGCCTGACTTGATGCCGTCTCCGTACCACTTTCCGTCCTCGTTGCTCAGGTACTTGACCGGAGTGCGGGTGAACTGTGAGCGGAAGTCGAATCCTGCGGAATAGTTCCACTTGGAATCCTTTGAGGTCTTGTAGGCCCAGCCGCTTTCAAGGTACATACGGTCGTTGCTCTTCTGGAAAACTCCCGGCTTGTCTGACGAGCGCAGGAATCCGTAGTCCAGCTGGAGGCGGTTGTTCCACGAGGACAGGTCTTTCTTATAGTTTGCCTTGGCGTCCAGTGAAGACGTGAGCATCAGGGTGTTGAAACCTCCGGCAGCCCAGTTCTTGAGATTTGTCTCGTTGAATCCCAGGTTGACCTCGGTGCTGGTAGTCCAGTACTGCGGTTTCTCAACCTCTTCCTCTGCCTTGGGGGCGTTCTGGATTGCGGCGACAGCTGCGGCCACTGCCTGCTCGGCTGCGCCCTGCGCAAATGAAATTGCCTGCGCGGCCAGGATGGAGGCCGCAAGTATAAATGCCTTTCTCATAACCTTAATATGCTATTGCGTATACCACACGGCACTTTGAAGGCTTTCCGGAATAAATGTCCGTGCCTTCTTCCTCGCAGACGTAGCTGTCCACAGGGATGCATCGAATGGTAGCCTTTGTTTCGTCTTTGATTTTCTGCTCGGTCTCGGCGGTTCCGTCCCAATGGCACAGGAGGAACTTGCCGTTCTGTATCTCAGTTTTGAACTCTTCCCAGGAGTCGCATTTCTGCACGCGGCTGTCGCGGAAGGCCATCGCCTTGTTGTAGATGCCCTGCTGGATGTCGTCCAGGAGGGTGTGGATGTGCTCCGCTATGCCCTCCAGCGGCATTGTCTCCTTGGTGAGAGTGTCTCTGCGGGCTACCTCCACTGTGCCTGCCGCCAGGTCGCGGGCTCCCATTGCCAGGCGCACCGGAACTCCCTTGAGTTCCCACTCGGCAAACTTGAATCCCGGGCGGAGGGTGTCCCTGTCGTCAACCTTCACTGAATGGCCCTTGGCCTCCAGGTCCGCCTTAATGGCAGCCAGCTTCTCAAGCACGGCTGCGCGCTCCTCGTCTGTGCGGTAGATGGGGACGAGCACCACCTGGATGGGCGCCAGCGCGGGCGGCAGCACCAGGCCGTTGTCGTCTCCGTGCGCCATTATGAGCGCTCCCATAAGGCGTGTGCTCACGCCCCAGGACGTGGCCCACACGTACTGCAGCTTGCCTTCCTTGTCAGTGTACTGCACGTCGAAGGACTTTGCGAAGTTCTGCCCCAGGAAGTGCGAAGTACCTGCCTGCAGAGCCTTTCCGTCCTGCATCATAGCCTCGATGGTGAGGGTGTCCAGGGCGCCTGCGAAGCGCTCGTTGGGGCTCTTGTGCCCCACGATCACGGGCAGCGCCAGGGTGTTGCGCGCGAAGTCCGCGTAGACGTTCACCATCTCGCGTGCCTTGGCCTCGGCCTCCTCGGCGGAAGCGTGCGCGGTATGGCCTTCCTGCCACAGGAACTCCGCTGTGCGCAGGAACGGACGCGTGCGCATCTCCCACCTTACCACGTTGCACCACTGGTTGCACAGGATGGGGAGGTCCCGCCAGGATGTCACCCAGTTCTTGTAGACGCTCCATATGATGGTTTCGGACGTAGGTCTTACTATGAGTTCTTCTTCAAGTTTAGCTTCCGGATCCACTACCACGCCCTTGCCGTTGGGGTCGTTCATCAGGCGGTGATGGGTTACCACCGCGCACTCCTTTGCAAAGCCTGCCACGTGCTCGGCCTCCTTGCTGAAGAAGGACTTGGGTATGAAAAGCGGGAAATAGGCGTTCTGTACGCCGGTTTTCTTGAACATTCCGTCCAGTACTGACTGCATCTTCTCCCATATGGCGTAACCATAGGGCTTTATTACCATACAACCTCTGACAGCGGACTGCTCCGCCAGGTCTGCCTTCACCACTAAGTCGTTGTACCACTGCGAGTAATTGTCTGAACGAGCTGTTACTTCTTTAGCCATTTTAGTATTTTGTTGCTTATTATTTACTTTTTTAGTAAAATTGCATAGTTCTTGCAAATGCTTGTTGCAAAGATACAATTTTGATTGATATTATAGGAGGTTCTATTATGAAAAGGCACATTATTATCACCTTGGCGGCTCTTGCCGCACTGACGTCCTGCGTCTCTATGACCAGGGTTGCTCAGGATACCTCTTCCAGGTATCAGGATGGAATTTACTATGCTTTGAGTACTTCCAACCCTGTAACTGAGGTATCCGATACTGAAACCCAAAACCTGATAAACAAAACTCGCGGATCCCAGATTTTCCTCAAGAGCGATGATAAGGTCGACACCCTCTTCATCCCTCAGAACATGTCTGCGACCCTCAAGTTTAATGATAACAACTCACTGTCCTCAATAACCCTGAACGACCGTCCTTCCTGGAACTCGTACTGGGGCTACAGCTACCTGGGCAGTCCGTTCTACCCGTATTACTCAGTATGGTACAACCCGTATTCACTGCGGAGCCGTATCTATTACCGTGATATGGTATGGACATTCGGTTGGGATCCATTCTACTATCGCTGGTATGATCCTTTCTACTGGGATATCTACTACAGCCCTTACTACTATTCATCTTGGTACTACTCCCCGTTCTACTATGACTACTGGTACAGCCCGTTCTACTATGGATATTATCCTCACTACTATCCGTCATACTACAGCTACGGCTACTATGGCGGCGGACACTACCACGGTCATTACTACGGATCTTCCGGCCACAGCGTCGGCAATAACAACAGGACTTACATAGGACACGCTCCTCGTGCGGCTGTCAGCGGCACCGGCGGCAGCGTCCGGGCTGCAAGCAGCACAGGCACCAAGTCTGAACCTGCCAGCAGAGGCACTTCCGCTTCTACTGTAAGGCGTCTGCCTGCAGGATCATCTGCCACCACCAGGGTAGCAGGCACCAGCAGCAGGCCCGCAGGAACCGCCTCCAGCTCAAACGTTCAGACCAGGTCCTCAGCATCAGCTTCTTCTGGCAGCACCCGCGCTACAAACGGTTCTGCAGCCAACACTACATACCGCAAGGCTGTTCCTGCAAGCGACGTCCGCTCAGGCAGAAGCGGCAGCAGCAGCTCTTCCGGCTCAGTATCACGCTCATCCGGCTCCGCACCCCGTTCATCCGGTTCGGTATCACGTTCTTCCGGTTCCGTATCCCGCTCTTCAGGCAGTTATAGCGGCGGAGGTCGTTCTTCCGGCGGTGGATACAGCGGTGGCGGCGGCTACAGCGGCGGCGGTTCATCCGGCGGCGGTGGCGGACGCAGCGGAGGTTCGTCCGGCGGTGGTGGAGGTCGTGGCCGCTAATGGCGGCCGGACCCTCCGGTCCGGACTCTCCGGTTATACCTCAAATGTTAGTGTAACTCATTAATTACGACTGAATTATGAAAAGAATATACATTGCGGGACTGTTGCTCTTTGCGGCAGTTTCCCTCCAGGCGCAGACCTTGGACGGAGCACTTCTGGCAGCAGAAAACAACTATTACGGTACTGCTCGCTCGATGGCTCTTGGAAATGCAGTAGCTGCATTGGGCGGAGATTTGGGCTCGATAGGGATCAACCCTGCCGGTTCAGCCGTCGCCAACTACTCCCAGGTGACTTTCACCCCGGGTATGACTTTCTCCAGGATTGGAACTACATTCACTTCTCCGGAAGGATCATCTTATTTCAACCAGCTTAACAAGAATTACGGCAGACTTCCCAACGTAGGAACCCTGATGGTATTCCCGGTAGGAGGCAGAGGCTCCGGAAACAGTTTCACTTTCGGTTTCACAGCCAACGCTACCAACTACTATTCCGAGATAATGTCAGTCTACGGAAGGAACGCCACCACTTCACAGTTGGCAGCCTTCGCCAGGATGGCAGACGGAATAGACCACAGTTACTTTGAAAACGGCGACTCCGGCCTGTATCAGCTGCAGACCGCCTTCGACGCCTTCCTTATCGACGAGATCACCGGAACTGACGACTGGTACATAGGCGCAACTGAGAACAAGTACTATAATGAAGAGGGTGGTATCGATGTAGAACTCGCCGACGAGATCGGCCAGAACTACCTGCGCAAGCGCTCAGGCTACAAGACGGACATCCTGTTCAACTTCGGCTACAACTTCATGGACCAGCTGTACTTCGGTATGAACTTAGGTATGCCTATCATGGAATACAGGGACGACTTCACCTTCAAGGAGAATTCCCTCCGCGACGGTTACTTCCAGACCGGTTTCCAACGCTCCGAGGCTTACGAGTACGTAGCATACTCAGGAGCAGGAATCTATGCCAAGTTCGGTGCAATCTGGCGTCCTATGGCCGGCCTTCGCCTGGCAGCCGCATACCAGACTCCTACCGTGTTCGTAATTGACGAGACTTACGGATGGAGTTCTTACCTTGAGGCTACCGAAATCACCGGAAACAGCAGGCACAGCGCTGACGGAGACTTCTCCTACAGGCTGACCTCTCCTTCCATAGTAACTCTCGGAGCAGCATACGTGCTGGGAGACATAGGTCTTGTAAGTTTCGACTGGGAAAGGACAAACTACGGCAAGATGTTCTATACTCTTGACAGGTATGACTCCGACTACTATTCAGACTATGCAATCGATGCCAATACTGACATCCGCAATAACGGCGGTATCTCCAACCAGTACCGCGTAGGCGCCGAGGTAATGCTTACGCCAGCCTTCGCGCTCCGCGCCGGATATTCCGAGAACAACCGCAAACTCAGCGACGGCTCTTACTGGACTCGCCGCGGAGTTTCCGGAGGCCTTGGTTTCTCATCCGGCAACTCATTCTTCGCAGACTTTGCACTGCGCTGGAATGTGATTCCTGCTTACTACAATTATCCGTACGACCTTTACAACGACGACTTCTCCGAGCTCGTCTATGAATCTCCTATAATAAATGCCCGCAGGCGCAGCTTAGATGCTGTCGTTACCCTCGGATGGAGGTTTTAGGTAGGAAAATGCGTCGGGCCCTTCGTTGAAAAGAAGGTCTATCACCGACAAATTCGGCAAGAAGCCGTACTTCTGGGAGAAGACCTGGAAGTACGGCTTCTTAAGATTGTTGTCTTCCAGGATGGTGTTGGCACTTTTGGGGTGTATGACTTCCCTGAAGTCCTCTCCGGGCGTACCGGGCAGGAAGTCTTGGGTGAGGCCTATATCAGTCTTAATCCCGCATTTCTGAGCCAGGTAGCGGGTCAGTTCCAGGTCCAGGCCGAACAGTGTCTCCGGTTTTGAATCCAGGATGGCGTACAGGCTGTCCCTGTAATACTCGAAGTAGGCGGAACTGTAGTATGCGGCGTCAATGGCTCTTTTTGCGCGGGTCATCCACGGGGTGGAGTAGTCCACCTTTATCTGGGTTATGGGCAGCTTGAAGGTGCCGTTCTCGTGCACTACGGGCACGTTGATGGCCTGGACGCCGTCCGCAGCGTATATCTTGCAGCGGTTGCGGTAAGACTGTTTCTGGTAGTTTTCGCAGGCCTCTATCTGTATAACAGAATACTTCGCCAGGATGACGAAGTATTCTATAGGGGGCAGGAATGCTATGCTCAGAAGGGCCACTAGTCTATGGTTCCTTTTTCGTTAAGGTCGTTGGCGCGTACTATTCCTCTCTTGGAGTTGCGGATGAAGTTCAGGATCACGTCCCTCTCCTCTGAAGGCAGGAAGCCGTTCTCCACCCTTGAACAACCGTCGGAGATGTTGTATCCGTGATAATAGATTGTGTCGTAGATGTCCTTGATGTTGCGGATGACTTCAGGAGAGAAGCCTCTGCGCCTCAGGCCCACGATGTTGATGCCTGCGTAGCAGATAGGGTCGCGTCCGCAAAGGGAGTACGGCGGGATATCCTTGTTCACTTTGGAGCCGCCTCCTACCATCGAGTGCGCGCCAATATGGCTGAACTGATGCACCACGGTGCTTCCGCCAAGGATGGCCCAGTCGTCCACGTCAGTCTCGCCGGCTATGCCCACGTAACTTACCAGGATGCAGTGGTTGCCTACGCGGCAGTCGTGAGCCACGTGTACGTACGACATAATGAGTACGTCGTCCCCGATTTTGGTGATGCCCTTGCCGCTGGCCTTGGTGCCGCGGTTGATTGTGGCGCATTCGCGGATTGTCACGCGGTCGCCTATCTGGACGTAGGTGACTTCACCGTCGAACTTGAGGTCCTGGGGGATGGCGCCCACTACGGCTCCGGGGAACACTTCACAGTCGTTACCCATTGTGACATAGGGGAATATGACGGCGTGAGGATGTATCTTGCAGTTGTTGCCTATCTTTACGTTGTCGTCTACGAAAGCGTAGGGACCTATTTCTACATTGTCGCCCAGAATGGCCTTGGGGCTTACCGTAGCCAGGGGATGTATCTTGTTCATACTGGTTTATTTAGATTCCGCTGCCTGCAGGATGGCTCTTGCAGCCGCAGTGTTTATTGTGTGTCCGGATTTGTATGCGGTGACCTTGGCGTTGAGGAAGCCTCCGCAGAGCCTGAGGTCTCCGATGAGGTCCAACATCTTGTGGCGCCCGCATTCGTTGGCGAAATGCAACTTTATGTTGTTGAGGTAGCCCTTGGGGGTGACGGCAAGGTCAGGCATCTCGAACTTGTCGCGCATCATCTGCAGCTGCTTGTCCGAGATGGGCTTTTCCATAACCACTATGGCGTTATAGATGTCTCCTCCCTTTATGAGGTTGTTTGCCAGCATGAACTCCACTTCGTGGAAGAAGCAGAAGGTGCGGCAGGGGGCTATCTGGGAGATGTAGTTGGTGCCAGCGTCCCAATGTGCGTTCTGCACGCCCAGGACGTGGGAGCCGAAGTCTATCGTTAGGTCGTAGTCGGCCTGCTCTGCAGGCTCTATCTTTACATATGCTCCGCTGGGATCCGTGATCTCTATGGGCTTGTCAATGTTTATGAACTTTCTGGGTGCGTCCTGCTCTACGGTGCCGTCCTTGCCTATGAAAACTGCGTACTTGCGGGCGCTGCCGTCCATTATGGGGACTTCTATGTTGTCAAGTTCTATTATAGCGTTGTCCACGCCCAGACCGGTGAGGGCGGAAAGTATATGTTCTACGGTGAATACGGCTATTCCGTCCTTGTTGCAAAGGGAGGTGCTGCGGTCAGTCTTGGACACGTTGCAAGCCAGGGCCTCGATAACGGGACTCTGGGGGATGTCTGTGCGGACGAATACGACTCCGGTGTTTGCAGGGGCTGGTTTTACGGTCATGTTCACCGGTTTTCCGGTGTGCAGGCCCTTGCCCTTGAAGGAATAGTTCTTCTTTAGAGTTCTTTGATTCATCAAGTTACAAAGGTACAATAATTATGCTACATAACAATAATTATTCTTTCCCCTGACTCTTGAAAATCGCGTAACTCTTGAGGTAGTTCACTCTCTCTATTGCAGGCGTTCCAAAGAGGACTTCGCCTTCCTTGCGGACGTTGCCTATGACTCCCGCCTGGGCGCAGAAAGTGGTGTGGTCTGCTATTGTAAGATGCCCTATGATGCCCACCTGGCCTGCCAGGATGCAGTATTTGCCAATCTTGGTTGAGCCTGCTATGCCGCACTGCGCGGCCATAACGGTATGGTCTCCTATCTGCACGTTGTGGGCTATCTGGCACAGGTTGTCTATCTTGACGCCGTTGCCTATTATGGTGGATTCCATAGGGGCGCGGTCTACGGTGGTGCAGGAGCCTATCTCCACGTCGTTGCCTATTATGACGTTGCCCAGGTGCTCTATCTTCTCCCAGGAGCCGTCAGACTGAGGCACGTTGCCGAATCCGTCGGAGCCTATGACGCAGTTGGAGTGGAGGATGACCCTGTCTCCTATCTTCATCCCCGGGTAGATGCTGACGCCGGGGTATATGATGCAGTTGCTGCCTATCTGGGTGCCGTCGCCTATGTAGACGTTGCCCACTATACGGGTGCGGTCGCCTATGGTCACGTTCTTGCCTATGTGGCAGTGCGGGCCTATGGCAACCTGCTTGCCCACCTTGGCGCTGAAGGGGACGGGGGAGGAGAGGCTGCGGCGGCGCCTGTACGTCTTCTTGCTGTCGGCTACGTATTTGAGGAGGTCCGCCAGGGCGGCGTAGGCGTTCTCTACGCGCACCATTGTGGGGGCGACTGGCGCCGATGGCTGGAAGTCCTTGTTCACCAGCAGGATGCTGGCTTTACTGGAGTAGACGTAATGCTCGTATTTGGGATTGGCAAAGAAACACAGGTCTCCGCTCTTGCCGTGCTCTATCTTGGCGAAGCGGCGGACTGCTGCGTCAGGGTTTCCGTCGACGGTTCCCTTGAGGATCTTTGCCAGTTCTTTTGCTGTAAATTCCATCGTAAAGTGTTCTGTATTTGCAAATTTAGCAAATTATATGTATTTTTGCATCCAGTGAAAGAGATAGGGGCCGCAAGGTTCCTATTTTTTAATGGACATTATGGAAAGATCAGAACTTATGAAAGTGTTGGAGCAGGCCGCCGCGCAGCGTGGTTGCGAGGTGGTTGAACTGGACTTCAACGACGACGACAACGTATTCGAGGTAACCATAGACAAGCCTTCGGCAGACGTGGACATAGCCGACTGTGAATTCGTGCACAGGGCCGTGCTGGCCGCGTTCGACCGCAACATAGAGGACTATTCCCTGACGGTGAGTTCCCTGGGAATCAGCGCCGAGGAGGCTGACGCCCTGCTGCGTGAACAGGAATAATAATTAAAGACACTATAAATGGAAAAAGAACAGATTATCACCCTCATCGACGCCTTCAAGGATTTCAAGGATGAGAAGAACATTGACAGACCGGTGATGATGGGAGTACTCAAGGACGTATTCCTTACCCAGATAGCCAAAACTTACGGATCATCGGACAACTTCGACGTTATTGTAAACGTGGACAAGGGAACTTGCGAGATTTACCAGAACTTCGAGATTGTCGAGACTGTGGAAAACCCTAACGCTGAAATGACGCTGGAGCAGGTAATAGCCGACAGCGGCGACGACGACTATGAAATTGGAGATTCCTACTCAAAGAAGTTCCCCCTCTCGTCCTTTGGACGCAGGGGAATCCTGAACATCAGGCAGAACCTCCAGGGCCGCATCATGGACATTGAGAAGGCCAACGTATTCAAGAAATACTCCGAGAAGGTGGGCGAGATATTTACCGGAGAGGTATATCAGACCTGGTCCAAGGAAGTGCTCATCCTTGACGAGGACGGCAACGAGCTGCACATCCCCAAGATGGAGCAGATCCCCGGAGAGCATTTCAAGAAAGCCGACGAGGTGCGCGCCGTCATCAAGAGCGTGGAGATGAAGAACAACACCACTCCGTACATAGTGCTTTCAAGGGTTACTCCCGAGTTCCTGGAGAGGCTCTTCGAGCAGGAGGTGCCGGAGATAGGCGACGGCCTCATCACTGTGAAGAAGGTTGTCCGCGTGCCCGGCGAGAGGGCCAAGGTTGCCGTGGAGTCATATGACGAGAGAATCGACCCTATCGGAGCCTGCATAGGCGTGAAGGGAAGCAGGATCCTGGGAATCGTGCGCGAGCTCCGCAACGAGAATATCGACGTGCTTCAGTGGACTTCCAACCCTCAGCTGCTCATCCAGAGGGCGCTGAGTCCGGCTCACATCTCTTCAATCGATATGGGTTCCTCACCTGACGAGAAGGTGAAGGTGTTCATGCAGCCTGAAGAGGTTAAGAAGGGTATCGGCCGCGGCGGAGTCAACATCCGTCTTGCCGGTATGCTGGTAGACAGGGAGATAGAGGTTTGGAGGGAACTCCCCAAGGACGCTTCCGCAGAGGAAGAGGACGTTCTGCTCAGCGAGTTCGCCAATGAGATTGACGAGTGGATCATCGAGAGGCTTGAGAGCATCGGATGCGACACCGCCAAGAGCGTGCTGGCACTTTCTCCCGAGGACATCGCCAAGAGGGCTGACCTCGAGGACGAGACCGTAGAGGAGGTTATGAGAATACTTCGCGAAGAGTTTGAAGACTAAAAAGAGAAATATAAAGGGGTTTATATGGCAGATATCAGACTAAACAAAATTATCCGCAAATACAATATCGGACTGCAGGACCTGGTGGACTTCCTGAACAAGCAGGGAGCCGGGGTGGATGCAGATCCGAACGCCAAGGTGTCGGAAGATTTCCTTCCGGCCGTGGCAAAGCAGTTCGGCAAGGACCTGGAAATGAAGGAGGCCTCGGAGAAGGTTGACATAAAACTTACCGAGATCCTGGAGAAGACCAGCCGCAAGGAGGTTGAGGAAGAGGAGGAAGAGCCCGAGAGGGAGACCATCATCAAGAGCTCCATTCTCCAGAAAGAGGTGAAGGCGCCAAAGCCGGCGCCGAAGCCGGCTCCGGAACCGGAGCCCGCGCCCAAGCCGGAACCTGCGCCGGAGCCTGTTCCCGAACCGGAACCGGCACCAGCTCCTGTACCGGAACCCGAGCCCGCTCCCGCACCAGTGCCGGAGCCGCAGCCCGAACCGGAACCCGCTCCCGAGCCGGAACCACAGCCTGCCCCCGTACCCGAGACTCCGGCACCTGAGCCAGAGAAAGAGCCCGCTCCAACCCCGGCGGCCCCTGCTCAGAATGAACCCGGATTCAAGGTGCTGGGCAAGATTGACGTGACCCAGTTCGAGAAGAAGCCCAAGAAGCGCGAGAGAATAGCTCACGGCTCCCAGAAGGTTGACGTGAACAAGGTTGCAGCGGATAACAACCCTCGCAAAGACCAGAAGAACGGCCAGAAGAACGGTGCCGCACAGCAGCGCCCCGGCGCCCGCGACCAGCAGGGCAAGGGCCGCAAGAGAGGCAACGAGCGCTTCAAGCCCGCCCTGACCGAGGCCGAGCAGGAAGAGATGCAGAAGGAGATCCAGAAGCAGGTGAAGGAGACTTACGCCCGTATGAACGAGGGCAAGAAGAACAACTTCGGCTCCAAGTACCGCAAGGAGAAACGCGAACTCGCATCCCAGAAGGCTCTGGAGGAGATGGAGCAGGAGGCAGCCCAGAGGAGCGTGCTCAAGGTTACCGAGTTCGTTACGGTAAACGACCTTGCAACCCTTATGGACAACACCCCTGTGAACAAGGTTATCGGCGCTTGTATGAGCCTGGGACTTATGGTTTCCATCAACCAGAGGCTGGACGCAGAGGCCCTGGTGCTGGTTGCCGAGGAGTTCGGATACAAAGTTGAGTTCGTAACCGCAGAGATATCTGAGGTCATCAAGCAGGATGCCGTGGAGGACCGCGAGGAAGACCTGGTCGAGAGGCCGCCTATCATCACGGTGATGGGACACGTAGACCACGGTAAGACATCGTTGCTGGACTATATCCGCAAGTCCAACGTCATTGCGGGTGAGGCGGGTGGAATCACCCAGCACATTGGCGCGTACAGCGTCAAGCTGGAGGACGGCCGCCGCATCACCTTCCTGGATACTCCGGGACACGAGGCGTTCACCGCCATGCGTGCCCGCGGCGCCCAGTTGACAGACCTCGCCATCATCATCGTCGCAGCTGACGACGCCGTGATGCCGCAGACGGTTGAGGCTATCAACCACGCTCAGGCGGCGGGTGTGCCTATGGTGTTCGCAATCAATAAGATAGATAAGCCGGGCGCTATGCCTGACACCATCCGCAGGCAGCTCTCGGAGATGAACATCCTGGTTGAGGACTGGGGAGGAAAGTACCAGTGCCAGGAGATTTCTGCCAAGAAGGGTATCAACGTTGACAAGCTCCTTGAGAAGGTCCTCCTTGAGACCGACTTGCTGGAACTCAAGGCCAACCCCAACAAGCCCGCGAGCGGAGCAGTCATAGAATCGTCCCTGGATAAGGGCCGCGGCTTCCTGGCCACGGTGCTGGTTCAGGAGGGAACCCTCAAGGTGGGCGACGTGATGCTGAGCGGATGCTACTACGGAAGGGTTCGCGCGATGTTCAACGAGCGCGGACAGAAGGTGACCGAGGCCGGTCCTTCAACGCCTGTTTCCGTGCTTGGACTCAACGGAGCCCCCGCCGCGGGAGAGAAGCTCAACGTGCTTCTGGACGAGCGCGAGGCCAAGTCCATCGCCAACAAGCGCGAGCAGCTCATCCGCATCCAGGGGATCAAGACCCAGAAGCATATGACTCTGGAAGAGATCGGACGCCGCATTGCCATTGGCAACTTCAAGGAACTCAATATCATCGTGAAGGGAGACGTGGACGGCTCAGTGGAGGCGCTCTCCGATTCCCTCATAAAGCTTTCTACCGAGCAGGTGCGCGTGAACGTGATTCACAAGGCCGTGGGAGCAATCTCCGAGTCCGATATCCTGCTGGCTGAGGCCTCTGACGCAGTTATCGTCGGATTCCAGGTACGTCCTACCGTTGAGGCTCGCAAGGCCGCAGAGAAGGAGGGTATCGAGATCCGTCTCTACTCTGTAATCTACGACTGTATCAATGAGGTCAAGGACGGTATAGAGGGTATGCTGGAGCCTGAGAAGAAGGAGGAGGTCATCGCCACCGCCGAGGTCAAGCAGACCTTCAAGATCAGCAAGGTGGGTACCATTGCCGGATGTATCATCCGCGAGGGCAAGATGGTCCAGAAGTCGCAGGTGCGCCTCATCAGGGACGGCATCGTGGTCTACACCGGCGTGCTGTCCTCTCTCCAGAGGGGCAAGGACTCCGTGAAGGAGGTTCCTGCCGGAATGGAGTGCGGTATGGGTATCGAGAACTTCAATGACATCAAGGAAGGCGACCTCATCGAGGCCTTCCACATCGTCGAGATCAAACAGAAACTGTAATTATGAAAAAGATCCTTTTGACAATCCTCGCGCTCTCCTGCGGACTTTTCGTTGCGCAGGCACAGCCTGGAATGGGTATGGGCTTCGGCCAGATGCCTGAAATCAATGTGACTTTCGATCCTTTCGTTCCGGCTCCCGCAGGCTTTGACGCCGAGCGTGCCGGTATCGCCCACGGTACCCTCGAGTCTATCGAGTACAAGTCCGAGTCTATCGGCACAATACGCAAGGCCACCGTATATCTTCCTCCGAAGTACGACGCTTCCAAGAAGTATCCTGTCCTATACCTACTTCACGGTATAGGAGGTGACGAGCGCGAGTGGCTCTCAGGTGTGCCCAACATCATTCTCGACAACCTCATCGCCGACGGCAAGGCTAAAGAGATGATTATAGTGATGCCTAACGGCCGCGCTCAGGTGAACGACAGCAAGGAAGGCAACGTGATGGCTTCTTTCCCTGCATTCGCAGAGTTTGACAAGGACCTTATCGGCAGCCTTATTCCTTTCATCGAGAGTAAGTACAGCGTTTATACCGACAAGATGCACCGCGCTATTGCCGGTCTGTCTATGGGTGGTGGTCAATCCCTGAATTTCGGCCTCGGCAATATGGATGTTTTCGCATATGTAGGTGGTTTCTCCTCGGCTCCCAATACTGGTATGCCTGAGGTTCTCATTCCTGACGTAGAGAAGACAAAGGCTGAGAACGTTCTCCTCTGGATGGTTTGCGGCGGCGCCGACAACCTGATGTACAACAGTTCCAGGCTGAAGGCTTTCTGCGACGAGCACGGTGTGCCCTGCACTCTGATCAACTATCCTGAGGAAGGTCACAACTTTGTAGTTTGGAAGTACGGCCTTTACAACTTCGCACAGTTAATCTTCTAATTTGGAGACTCTTCAACGGAACGGCTGATATTCGCATATCAGCCGTTTTCTTTATCACCCTTGTCAGAGGAGAGGGGCTCCATCGGTGAGGGTGTGTCCTGGCGGAAACCTTCCGCTTCGCTACATCCCGTCTGGCGCAAGCGCCATCCCCCCGTTCACGAGGCCACGGGCGGCCACGGGTTTCGCCAGGACACACCCTCACCGATAGAACTCTGTATGGTCACAATATCCACAACCCGAAATTCGGTGTTCCGGGCAATGTGCCTCCCAGGGCGCTGCAAGGCACATTGCCTGGGCTACCGAGGCAAAATTGACGCGGAAGCCCAGTTTTTAAAATGTAATATATTGATTATCAATAATATAGAAAATCAAAATAGGGCCACCGAATTTCGGGTTGCCCCCTGAGAATAAATTTGATTCTTTGTTTGAGCCCAAAGAAACAGGGAGGGGTAAAATGAGGTATTCGGAGGGGTGAAACCCCGACCGAAGGGGGACGGCGGAGCCGTGCGGGGGAATTCTTCCCCCCGTCCCCTGGGGGTGCAGGGGGATGAAAGGTACTTCAACTGAAAATGACAGCTCAAAAGGCTGTCATTTTCAGTTGAGGTACCAGGATTCGAACCTGGGCAGACAGAACCAAAATCTGTAGTGCTACCATTACACCATACCTCAGTTCCAGGCCGCAAAGATAGTAAATTATCTTTTATTCTTGAAGAATTCTTTGACTAGGGGGGCGCAGTCGTCCTCCAGGATTCCGGAGGTGACTTGGGTCTTGGGATGGAGGAGGGAGGGGGAGAAGAGGGTGTAGCCGCGCCGGGGGTCGGGGGCGCCGTAGACCAGCCGGCCCAGTTGGGCCCAGGCGGTTGCGGCGGCGCACATCGGGCAAGGCTCTACGGTCACGTATAAGGTGCAGTCCTGCAGGTATTTGCCGCCAAGGGCTTCCGTCGCGGAGGTGATGGCTATCATCTCGGCGTGAGCGGTGGAGTCATTGAGACGTTCAGTCATATTGTGCCCGCGGGCGATGATCCTGCCGTTGCAGGTTATTACGGCACCGATGGGCACTTCGCCGGCCGCCAGGGCGGCCTTGGCTTCGGCCAGCGCCTGCCTCATGAAATTGATATCTTCCTGTGTTTTTTCCATCGACACAAATATAAGTTTTTTGATTAACTTTGAAAGTTATGCAGGGAAGATTGTTTCTGATTGACGGCCACGCCCTCATCTTCAAGATGTACTACGCGTTCCTGAGGCGTCCTATGGTGAACTCCAAGGGCGCGGACGTGTCCATTCTGTACGGTTTCACCAAATACGTGCTGGAACTCATAGAAAAGGAGAAGCCCACCCACCTGGCAATAGGGTTCGACCCTCCGGGAGGCAGTTTCCGCAACCAGCTGTATCCCCCGTACAAGGCCAACAGGGCGGAGACCCCTCAATTGGTGATAGACGCCCTTGATCCCCTGACTCAGATATGCGGCGCCCTTAACGTGCCAGTGCTGATGATTCCCGGATTCGAGGCCGACGACGTGCTGGGCTCAGCCGCCAAGAAAGCCGCCAGGGAAGGCTTCGACGTGTATATGGTCACACCGGACAAGGATTACGGCCAGCTCATCCAGAAGAATATATGGCAGTACAAGCCCGGCAGGGCTGGTTCTGACTCTGAGATATTGGGCATCAGCGAGATATGCGCCAAGTACTCCATCCTGGACCCTGTGCAGGTAATAGATATGCTGGCGATATGCGGAGACTCTTCCGACAACGTGCCCGGCGTCACCGGCGTAGGTGAAGTAGGTGCAGGCAAACTGATAAGCAAGTACGGCTCCATAGAGAACATCTACGCCCATCTGGACGAACTTACAGATAAGCAGCGCCAGATGTTCCAGGCTGCCAGCGACCACATAGAACTGAGCAAGGAACTGGTCACCATAAAGACTGACATTCCCATCGACACCCCCTTCGACCAGATGGCGGTGAATATGGACTTCAGCCCGGAGATTGCAGACCTCTTTGCCAAATACGAGTTCGCCTCCCTGCAGCGCCACATAGCCCACATTGCGGCGGAGAAGCCGGAGGACGCCCCCGCAGCCTACTCGGCGGAGCTTGACATCCAGATAGTCAACCCCCGCCAGATGGTGCTGAACGTATGCGCCGCCGGGCGCTGCGCCTTCGTCGTGGAACCCATTACCAAAGGCATCTTCTCCGGTATCAGGCGCATCACCGTGGCTACCCTGAACAAGGACCAATGTTCCGCCAGCGAGGGCTCGGCCGAGGACTTCAGGCGCATCTTCGAAGACCCTTCCGTCCTCAAGACCGGCTACGACGTAAAGTATCAGCTCAACCTGCTGTCCCATTCGGACGTCAAGATTAACGGCCGCATCCTGGACGTGGAACTGATGCACTACCTGCTGGATCCCGAAAAAACCCATAAACTGGACATCCTGGCCAAATCATATCTGGGCACCAGCCTGGAACAGGAGGACAGGGGAGGCTTCACCGGATCCCTTTTCGCCGATGAAGAAACTGCTGACCAGCCTAGAAGCAAAATCAAGGAGGCCGCAGCCATTATGCAGATAAGCGCCCTCGTCTGGAACGAGATGAAGGAGGCCGGCGTCGTGCGCCTCTACGAGAAGATGGAAGAACCTCTTATCAGGGTACTCTCCAGGATGGAGCGCGCAGGCGTAAAGGTAGACCTGGATTCTCTCAAGGACTTTGCTGACGAACTCAGGGCGGAGATTGCAGAGAAGGAGGCCACTGTCCGCCGCCTGGCGGGCGAGCCCTCCCTTAACGTAGGCTCTCCCAAGCAGATAGGCGAGGTGCTGTTCGAGAAACTCAAAATAGACCCCAAGGCCAAGAAGAGCGCCCGCGGTACCTGGAGCACGGACGAAGAGACACTCCTGGAGTACGCCGCCGGCAACCCCATCATAGAGGCCATCCTGGATTACAGGGCAGCCAAGAAGCTGCTTTCCACCTACATAGAGCCCTTCCCGGCGTACATTTCAAAGGAGGACGGCCGCGTGCACACCACCTTCAACCAGGCGCTCACATCCACTGGAAGGCTGTCGTCCTCCAATCCCAACCTGCAGAACATCCCCATCCGCACTGAGCGGGGACGCGAGATCCGCAAAGCCTTCGTCCCGGAGGGCGCGGACGGCCTCATTCTGTCGGCTGACTACTCCCAGATAGAGCTCCGGGTGATGGCGCATATGTGCGGCGACGAGCATATGCTCAATGCCTTCCGCAGCGGGGAGGACGTTCACGCCGCCACCGCCTCCAAGATATTCGGCGTGCCCCTGTCGCAGGTTACCGCAGAGCAGAGGCGCAAGGCCAAGACCGCCAACTTCGGCATAATGTACGGCATATCGGCCTTCGGCCTTGCCCAGCGCCTGCGGGTGCCCCGCTCCGAGGCCAAGCAGCTGATTGAAGGGTACTTCCAGTCCTTCCCGTCCATACGCTCCTTCATAGACAAGACGCTGGAGCAGGCGCGCCAGGACGGCTACGTGCAGACCCTGTTCGGGCGTCGCCGCTACATCCAGGACATCAACGCCCGCAACGCCACCCTTCGCGCCCTGGCGGAACGCAACGCCGTCAACGCCCCCATCCAGGGCACTGCCGCCGACATAATCAAACTGGCGATGATAGCCGTGGACAAGGAAATCCAGGAAGCCGGAATGCGCAGCCGGATGGTGTTGCAGATACACGACGAACTGGTGTTCGAGACTGACACCCGCGAGGTTGAGGCTCTCAAGAAACTGGTTGTCAACCAGATGGAAAACGTAATAAAACTTTCAGTGCCGCTCACGGTAGAGTGCAATTATGGAAAAAACTGGATCGAAGCCCATTAACGAACTGGTGCAGGCCGCCATCCAAGGCAACGGAACCGCCTTCACGGCGCTGTGGGATATGTACATAGACCAGTTGCGCGCATACATCCGTTCTATGATGCGCAAGCAGGACGACCTGTACATAGACGACATCTGCTCCCGCAGTTTCGAGAAGGCCTTCAGGCAGATAAGCGCCTTCGACCCCTCCAAGAGCCAGTTCATAACCTGGCTCAGGGTAATTGCGCACAACACCGCCCTGGACCTCAAGGAGAGGGAAGACAGGCTCTACCCCAAGAACCAGGTAGTTTACCTGGATGACACCACCAAGCCCACGTCGGTGCTGGACACCATCCAGGACAGCATAGACACTCCTTTGGATTCCATAATAAAGGAAGAGAGCGACACCCTGAACGCCGGATATGTCGACAAACTTCCCGAACTGTACCGTACCATAGCCAGGATGAGGCTGATAGACGGAATGCAGTACAAAGAGATAGCCCAGGAGTTGGAAATGCCCCTGAACACCGTCAGGACAAGGATAAGCCGGGCCAACAAACTGATAATGCAGATGCGCCTGGACCAGGAAGACTAGAGTATGGACTTTGAAGCATTCTCCCAAATAGTCCTGAGACTTTTCCCGGATGTGACGCCTTCCCAGATGGAGCAGTTCCGTCTGATGGAGGGGCTGTACAGGGACTGGAATTCCAAGATAAATGTCATTTCCCGCAAGGACATAGACAGTTTCTACTCCCACCACGTCCTGCATTCCCTGGCCATAGCCCTCTACCTCAGGCGCGAGGGCCTGGACTTCTCGGGCTGCAGCGTGCTGGACCTGGGCACCGGGGGAGGCTTCCCCGGAATCCCCCTGGCCGTGATGTATCCTGAGGCCAGGTTCACTCTCTGCGACAGCATAGGCAAGAAGATAAAGGTGGCTTCCAGCGTGGCGCAGGAGCTGGGACTGACCAACGTCGAGTGCGTGAATGCCCGCGCCGAGTCCCTGGGAAGGACCTTCGACCACGTGGTCTCCAGGGCCGTCACCAGCCTTGAGAACTTCTACCCCTGGGTCAAGGACAGTTTCAGGGGCAGTATTTTCTATCTTAAAGGCGGAGATGTGGACAGCGAGACAGCCGCTCTGACCCGTAAATTCAGGATAGGGAAAGACGCCATCCGCACCTGGCGCGTGTATTCGGTTTTGGAGCAAGAATATTTCGCGGAAAAATTTGTAATTCAGATTGAAAAGAATTACCTTTGCCCTCCCAAATCCGAATAATTAAAAAATTGATATAATGAAAAGAACATTCCAACCTTCACGCCGCAAGCGTATCAACAAGCACGGATTCCGTGAGCGTATGTCCACAGCCAACGGCCGCAGGGTGCTTGCAGCCCGCCGTCGTCACGGACGCAAGAAACTGACTGTTTCTTCAGAGGACAGATACTAGATTGTTATTCTTCCCAGCGAGGGTCTGTAGTCCTGGCTGGAAGAATGGCAATGAGGTAGCCGATTGCGGCTACGCAGATGGAAGTGATAGCGATGTCGCTTCCTTTTATTATTACCGGGTAGGCGTCAACAACGTAGTTGCCCGGCATTTTTATTAATCCGGTCTTCTGCTGGATGAAGGCGAAGAGGAGTCCTACGACAAGGCCTGCGGCCAGTCCCAGCAGGGAAATGAACCAGCCTTCCTGGATGAAAATGCGGCGGATTTTCTTCTCCGGCATTCCCAGGCTGTACAGGGTTCCTATGTCTCCCTTCTTCTCTATGATGAGCATCGACAGGCTTCCGAATATGTTGAAGGCTATGATTATTATCACGAATATCAGGATCAGGAAGATGGAGGCTTTCTCATAGCGCATCATCTTGAACAGGGTGCTGTTCTGCTGGTACCTATCCTGAATGATGAAGTCTTCTCCCAGATGTTCTCCAAGTTCCTTTACGAACCTCCTGGTCTGTGCCTTGGAGGCCGAAGGGTCGAGCCAAAGTTCCACGCCTGAGACTTCGTCCTTGTACCCCATAAGTTGCCTGAACTCCTCCAGGGGCAGGTACAGCATATTGTTGGCGTCGCCGGAATTCACGCTCACGATCCTTCCCGGGCTCAGCTTTATGCTGTGCAGGGAAGCCATCGGATTGGTCATAGAGATGTTCCTTTCCCTGTCGGGGAAGTAGATTTCCAGTTTGGACAGGAAGTTGACGTTAATTCCCATCCTGTAGGCCAGTTCAGTGCCCACGGCGCACTGGGGAATACCGTCCTTGTACAGCGACTCGTCCTCCACGCCCTTGGCCACGGCAAGGCCCTGGCGGGACTCGTAACTAAGGAATACGTTCTCCTTGAGAATGCAGCCTGATCCGCTGACGATATCCTGCTCCTGCATCCAGGCGAAGCCGTCTGCGGATGGGATGAACACCTTGCCCGAGGCGGGGATAACCAGCAAGTCGGGGTCCTGCATGTTCAGGGATTCGGTTATCAGGTTGTTGAAGCCGTTGTAGACGGACAGGATTATGATGAGGGCCGCGGTTCCGATGGCCATGCCAATCGCACTGACCGCCGAGATTATGTTTATCACATTGTGCGATTTCTTGGCGAACAGGTATCTGCGTGCTATGAACTGCGACAGCCTCACGGGATTACATTTTTAGCAACTGGTCTATGTGCTCGGCATAGTCCAGGGTGGTGTCCAGGTAGAAGGCCAGTTCCGGGACTATCCTGAACTGACGGGCCACCTGGCGGCCGAGTTCGCCGCGGTACGCCCTGACGTTGTCGTTCAGGATGCCCATCACGGCTGCGCTCTTGTCAGAAGGGAAGATGCTTACGTAAACCTTGGCTACGGCCAGGTCCGGGCTTACCCTCACCTCGCTGACGGTTACCATCGCCCCCTGGAAGGCGGCCATACCCTTGCTGCGAAGGATTTCGGCCATGTCCTTCTGTATCTCGCGGGCTACCTTGAGCTGTCTTGTAGAAGGCGCTTTGTCCATTACTTGACGTTTATGATGAAATAATTCTTCTTGCCTTTCTGCACCAGGATGTACTTGCCGTCCAGGATGTCGTTCTCTCCCACGGTGCGGTCAAGGTCGGTGAATTTGTCCTTGTTGATGCTGACGCCTCCGCCCTGGACCATCTTGCGGGCCTCTCCCTTTGAGGGGAAGATGCCGGTGCGTACTGCCAGCAGGTCCAGAATCTGCACGGGAAGGTCTGCGCGGGCTATGTCGAAGGTGGGAACCCCGGCGAACACTGCCAGGAAGGTCTTCTCGTCCAGGGCGCGCAGGGCCTCGGAGGTGGAGTTGCCGAAGAGCATCTGCGATGCCGCAAGGGCGTTGTCGTACTCCTTCTGCCCGTGTACCATTATTGTCACCTCCTTTGCCAGGAGTTTCTGGAGGCTGCGCCTTCCGGGATCCTGGAGATGCTCCTCTATTGCGGCCTCGATGGTGGCGCGGTCCAGCATAGTGAATATCTTGATATACTTCTGGGCGTCGTCGTCCGATACGTTCAGCCAGAACTGGTAGAACTCGTACGGGGAGGTCTTTTCCGCATCAAGCCAGATGTTGCCTTTCTCGGTCTTTCCGAACTTGCCGCCGTCGGCCTTGGTGATGAGGGGGCAGGTGAGGGCGTACGCCTCGCCGCCGCAGGTGCGGCGGATGAGCTCGGTGCCCGTGGTGATGTTGCCCCACTGGTCTGCGCCGCCCAACTGCAGTTTCACGCCCATATTCTGGTAAAGGTACAGGAAGTCGTAGCCATGGAGAAGCTGGTATGTGAACTC
>JAGCVB010000063.1 GCA_017962585.1 Bacteroidales bacterium | reverse complement strand
TAGTTCTTGGCGTTGATTTCGAAGTAGGACTGGGGATGGGCGCAGACGGGGCAGATCTCCGGGGCGGCGGTGCCCACTACGATATGTCCGCAGTTGCGGCACTCCCATACCTTGACCTCGCTCTTGGCAAAGACGGTGGAGGCCTCAACGTTCTTAAGCAGGGCGCGATAGCGCTCCTCGTGCTCTTTCTCGATGGCGCCTACCATACGGAACTTGGCTGCAAGCTCCGGGAAGCCCTCGGCCTCGGCGGTCTTGGCGAAGCCTTCGTACATATCTGTCCACTCGTAATTTTCACCGTCTGCGGCGGCGGCGAGGTTCTGTGCGGTGCTGCCTATGCCGTCCAGCTCCTTGAACCAGAGCTTGGCGTGCTCCTTCTCATTGTCGGCAGTCTTAAGGAAGAGGGCGGCTATCTGCTCGAATCCGTCCTTCTTGGCCTTGGATGCGAAATAAGTATACTTGTTGCGTGCCTGGGACTCTCCGGCGAACGCTTCCAGAAGATTCTTCTCTGTCTGGGTTCCTGAATATTTGCTCATATTGACATCTATTTGATAGTTATTGATTTACAGATTGATTGTCACGGCTTTGCCGGAATAGGAAACTGTCTGTCCTTTCACGGTGTTGCCGTCTATGTACATAATGCGGAAGGTGCGGTTCTGGAGCATTCCGGGATATGATCCCTTGCGGGCGCCGATTGTGAGCTTGCGTCCCTTGAGGGTGAAATCGATGGTAGAATAGGCGCCTTTCTCGTAGTTGTAATTGTCGCCTTCGTCCTCGTACAGGGTGAAATTACCCTTGGGACCGGCGTATACGCATATCAGAAGGTCGTCCCAAGGCTTCTCGGAGGTGTACTGCACCTCGGGGCCTATAGGAAGGATTGAGCCCTCGCGAACGAATAGCGGGCAGTGGTCGATGGAGGCATCGACTTTCACTGTAGCTCCGCCGCCATATACCTTGTTGGTCGCGTAGTCATACCACCTGTTTCCGGCGGGAAGATAAACCTCCATCTCCTTCTTCTGGGTCCAGTCGGGGAATTCCTCGTACCAGGCACGCCTTTCGGGCATATACATTGCCTCGGTTACAGGGGCTACCAGCAGGGAGCGGCCGAACATGAACTCGTCGTTCATATCCCATACGTTGCGGTCAGCGGCGTAGTCCATAACAAGGGCACGCATAAAGCTGTCGTCATTGGCTGACACCTGCCAGGAGGTGCTGTAGATGTACGGCATTAGCGCGTAACGCATCTTGATGGTCTTCTCTATTGCGTCGTAGATGGGCTCTCCCTTCTTGCCGAACTCCCAGATTTCGCGGCGGGAAGTCTCTCCGTGGCTGCGCATCATAGGATTGAACAGGCCGAACTGCAGCCAGCGGACGTAAAGCTCCTGGAATCCGGGGTTGGTGGAACAAGTCTGAGGCACTCCCCTCTGGTTGTACGCTCCGGGGAAGAAGCCTCCGATATCGGAGTTGACGTGGGGGCTGCCGGTGAGGGTGAAGTTGAGGCACAGAGGAATCTGCTTGCGGAAGTCTTCCCAGGTGGACTGGGTGTCGCCGCTCCAAGTGTTGGCGCCTATCCTCTGCTGACCCATAAATGTAGAGCGGGTGAGGATGAACACGCGCTTGTCGTTGGAGACTGCCCTCTGATGGTCATATACGCCTTCGGCGGTCATTATGGGGAAGATGTTGCGCACGCTGCGCCAGGATCCCATTGCGGTCATCTGGTCGAAATCACCTTCGTGATAGGTGTGGTCGGGGTCGGTGGAGTCCATCCACCAGGCGTCGATGCCCATATTGTAGAGACGGGTGAGGTTCTCCCAATAGATGTCGCGGGCCTCGGGGCTGTAAACGTCGTAGCAGACTACGCCTGAAGGATAGTCCCTGCGCGGAGGCCAGGAAGACAGGCCGCTGGCTGGCCAAGTCTCGAAGTCCAGCAGCAGGCCTTTCTCCTTGAGTTGGCGGTAGGGCTTTGTCATAGGGCCGAAAGACTGCCAGATGGAGATGGACATATGTGCGTTCATCTCGTGTACCTGGTCCACCATGTCCTGAGGCCTGGGGAAAAGCTCGTTCAGGAACTCCATAGCGTTCCAGGTATAGTTGGTTCCCCAGTACTGCCAGTCCTGGATGATGCCGTCCAGAGGAACTCCGGCTGCCCTGTAGCCCTTCACTACGTCCAGCAGTTCCTGCTGGCTCTTGTAGCGCTCGCGGCTCTGGTGGTAGCCGTATGTCCAGAGGGGCATCATAGGCACCTTGCCGGTAAGGGCGCGCACGCAGGCGATTACGCCGTCGGCATTCCCGCCGTAGATGAAATAATAGTCTATGTCTTCAGCCACCTGGGACGACAGGCTCAGGGTTGTGCCGTCGTCTGCAATGGTGGTAGGGGAATAATTGTCCCAGAATACTCCGTAGCCCTTGACGGACTGGAAGAAATTCTGGTAGTCTTCCAGGTTGGACTGTATCATCTCCCTGTTCTCTCCCCTCTGGGACATCTTGCCGTTCTGGAGCATTCCAAGGCCGTAGATGGGCTCGTCGGGATCCAGTTTCCAGCTCTGGCTCACTTCCCAGGCACCTTTGTCCAGGCCGTCGGTTATGGCCTTGAACGAGGAACTGCCCTCTGAAAGCAGGACTTTGCCTTTGGCATCGGTGAACACCACCTTGCCGTCGGCGCCGACGTTCACTTTGACGTCAGGCTTGGCCACCTTGCCCTGGGGTGCCATAGTGACGCTCACGCTGGGCTTGGTGCGGAATTTTCCGTCAGCGGATTTCTGGATGCGGACAATCTTAGGCGAATAGTAGGTAACCTTCACCTCCTGCGCAAATCCGCAGACGCAGATTACTCCCATAACCAGGGAGACTAGTAACTTCTTCATAATATTGTGGTTATCAGTTAATTGCTTTCTATTGTTCTATACTGGAATCCTTCAGTCCCAGGAAATAAAGCAAGCCGTCCAGTCCTATGGTGGAGATTGACTGCCTTGCAGTTGCCATCACCTTGGGCTTGGCGTGGTAGGCGATTCCCAGTCCGGCCAGGTTGAGCATAGGCAGGTCGTTGGCTCCGTCACCCACGGCCACTGCCTGGGCCAGGTCTATGCCCTCGAACTGGCACAGGAGGCGCAGCAGCTCGGCCTTGCGGCGGCCGTCCACCACCTCTCCCAGGTACTTTCCTGTAAGCTTCCCGTCCTTGATTTCAAGGTCATTGGCGTAGACGTAGTCGAAGCCGAACTTCTGCTGGAGGTACTTGCCGAAGTAAGTGAATCCTCCAGAAAGGATGGCGGTCTTGTAGCCCACTCTCTTAAGTATGGTCATCATCCTCTCCAGGCCTTCGTTGTAAGGCAGGTTGCGGGCGATGTCTTCCATCACGCTCTGGTCAAGGCCCTCAAGCAAGGCTACGCGGCGCGTGAAGCTCTCGGTGAAGTCTATCTCGCCGCGCATGGCGCTGGCCGTGATTTCCTTCACCTGGTCGCCCACGCCGGCGCGTGCCGCCAGCTCGTCAATGCACTCCGTACCTATGAGCGTGGAATCCATATCGAAACAGATGAGCCTGCGAGCACGGCGGAACAGATCGTCCTTCTGGAAGGAGAAATCCAGGCCTCCTCGGCCCGATACTGCCAGAAGGTCCGCCTGCACCGAATGCCGCTGCTCGGAGGTGAGCATTCCGCGGACGGAAAACTCGATGGCCGACTTGGCTGTATTGGCGTCAACCTCCAGGGCCATTCGGCCCGTAAGGCGCTTGATGGCGTCGATGTTGAGACCGTGGCGGAAAATGACGTTGGACACGTCCGCTATCTGGCGGGCGCTGATGGTGCGGCCGAGCAGGGTTATGATATAGCGGTTCTTTCCCTGGCGGGCCACCCAGGCGTTGTAATCCTCTACCGGAATCAGGGTAAAACGGATCTGCTCTCCCAGTTCAGATGCCTTGAACAGCAGGTCCTTCATTATGAACCCCGACTTGTCCTTGGTGGTTCTGAACAGGATGCCCAGGGTCAGGGACTGGTGGATGTTGGCCTGGCCTATGTCCAGGATAAAGGCGTCGTACTGCGCCAGTATCTCCGTGAAAGAAGTTGTAAGTCCCGGCTTGTCTACACCGAATATGTTTACTTGTACTATCTCTATGTCTTTCATTTTCAATTCTTCATTAAAAAGTCTTTCATCACGGCATTCAGGTCTCCATCCAGTACTCCCTGGGTATCGGCAGTCTCCCATCCAGTGCGAAGGTCTTTGACCATCTTGTACGGATGGAGCACGTAAGAGCGAATCTGGCTGCCCCATTCTATCTTCTTTTTCTGGCCCTCCAGCTCCGCCTGCTTCTCCTGGCGCTTCTTGAGCTCGATGTCGTACAGGCGGGATTTGAGGATTCGCAACGCGTTGGCGCGATTGTCCTGCTGGCTGCGGGTCTCGGTGTTCTCCACAGTAATTCCGGTAGGGATATGGCGCACGCGGACGCCCGTCTCCACCTTGTTCACGTTCTGTCCGCCGTGGCCTCCGGAGCGGAATGTATCCCACTCTATGTCTCCGGGGTTGATCTCTATGTTGATGGTCTCGTCCACGAGTGGATAGACGAACACTGACGAGAAGGTTGTCTGGCGCTTGCCCTGTGCGTTGAAAGGCGATATGCGGACAAGGCGGTGTACGCCGGATTCGGCCTTCAGGTAACCGTAGGCAAAGTCTCCTTCGAACTCTATTGTGCAGGACTTGATGCCGGCTTCGTCGCCTTCCACCAGTTCGGTGGTGGTCATCTTGTAGTTGTTGCGCTCGCCCCAGCGGATGTACATACGCATAAGCATAGCGCTCCAGTCGTTGGCCTCGGTGCCGCCGGCGCCGGAGTTTATGGTCAGCACCGCACCCAGGCGGTCGCCCTCGGCCCCTAGCATATTCTTCAATTCAAGGTCTTCCACCTCAGAAAGGGCCAGTGTGTACTGGTTGTCGATGTCCTCCCCTTCCGGGTCCAGTTCCGCCAGGACTTCGAGGTCCTCCACGGCGCCTTTGGCCTTGTTGAAAGCGTTAACCCATAGTTTAAGCGAGCTTATCTGCTTGAGAACGCCCTCGGCAGCCTTGGGGTCATCCCAGAAGTCTGCCGCCTGGGAACGCTGCTCCAGAGCGGAAGCCTGCGCCTCCTTGTCCGTTATCTGCAGGCAGGTGTACAGAGTGTCCAGACGGGACCTCAAATCTTTGATTTGATCCAGAATTACCATATTCATACAAATATAATCAAATTAGGGCAACTTTTTGTATCTTTGTTAAGGTATGGCCAAAATAGGAATCTTCGACTCTGGCATAGGCGGCCTCTCAGTATTGCGGGAGGTCCGCAAACTTCTGCCCTGCGAAGACTACATCTACTTCTCCGACAACGCATACTGCCCTTACGGGCAAAAGGACACTACCCTGATAATAGACCGCGCCAGGGAGATATCCGACTTCCTGCTCTTCAAAGGGGCCGATGTGATAGTGGTAGCCTGCAACACGGCCACCGGCGCAGCCATCGCCACCCTTCGGGCGGAGTATTCCTCCCCTGACGAGCGCGTGGAATTCATCTCACAGGGGCGCAGGGACCACGTCAAGTTCATTGGAATGGAACCCGCCATAAAGCCTGCGGTGCAGCTCACCCGCAGCGGAGTGGTGGGTGTGCTTGCAACGGCAGGCACCCTGTCGGCCGGGAAGTATAACACCACAAAGGAGAGCCTACCCGGCTCCGTGACATTCGTGGAGCACGTCGGGGAAGGTTTCGTTGAGCAGGTGGAGAGCCTGGACTGGACGTCCGACCACGCCCGCGGCGTGGTGGAAGCCAGCCTCAAGCCGCTTTTGGACAAGGGCGCAGACTGCATAGTCCTTGGCTGCACCCACTATCCCTTCCTCTCCGGCCTGATACAGGACATTGCGGGGCCCGATGTCAAGGTGATAGATTCAGCGCCCGCCATTGCCAAGCAGCTCCTCAAGGTAATCAAGGAGGAAAAGATACCTTACGGGGAAGACGGCGGCGGCAGCGGAAAGGTTTCCCTTTACGCCTCCGGCGACAAGGCCCCCCTTCTGAAAACCTTTGATTTTATCAGCAAATCCTAATACAGATAGTAGACTTTCGAGAGTTCTTTGAAGGCCTCTACATCCTTATTCCAGAATGGTGCTATATCGCTCACCTTGAACGACTTGCTGAAGGTGTTGCGAATCTTGTCAGAACCTGCGCACTTGTCGAACATCGCATAGCTTCCTCCAACGAAAGGATTGTGGGACGGTGCCAGTTCGTGCACGGCCTGCATTACGTAGAACTGGGTGAGCGTAATGGTCGCGGCCTCGAAGTCGGTGTAGAAATACTGCACTCCGTGAATCAGCTTGCCCCTGGAGGAGCCCGACGTAGGAGAGAAGTGTATGGGCCTGAAGGCTACGCCCGGAATCTTGTAGCTGTCCAGTTTGGCAACCAGCTTGTCGGCGTCCAGCCACTCGGCCGCAAACACTCCGAAAGGCAGCGTATAGCCTATTCCTATGTTCAGATACCCGCTGAATTCTCCCACCAGGCCTGCGGACGGATATCCTATGGCGCTTTGCGGATACGGGATGTTGGGCGACGGGAGCACCCAGGGCAGCCCCGTCTGCTCGAAGAGCATGTCGCGGCGCCAGCCCTCCATTGGGATGACGGTAAGCTTGCAGCGTACGGGCTCGTCCTTGCCCAGCTGGCCTCGGTTAAGGCCTTCCTCGTTTATCATCTGGGCAAGCTCGCCCACGGTGAGACCGTAGATATATGGAATCTGGAACTGGCTTACGAAGGATACGAATCCCGGCTCGGGATAACTGCCTTCCACCTTGAGGCCGCCGAGGGGATTGGGACGGTCCAGCACCATCACTTCTATCCCCTGCTGCGCGCAGGCCTGCATCATAAGGCCCAGTGAACTTATGAACGTATATGAACGCGAACCCACGTCCTGGATGTCGTAGACCACTATGTCAATGCCCTGCAGC
>JAGCVB010000062.1 GCA_017962585.1 Bacteroidales bacterium | reverse complement strand
GACTATACGGTCATAATGATGCAGGTAGAGAACGAAATGGGTATCCTTGGTTCCGTCAGGGACTTCTCCCCCGCCGCCCAGAGGGCTTGGGAAGGTCAGGTTCCCTCTGACCTTATGCAGTATCTTTCCAGCAAAAAGGGACAACTTTATCCTGAGCTCGAGAAGGTTTGGGGCGCTAACGGATACAAGACTGCGGGCACCTGGGAGGAAGTGTTCGGAAAGAGTCATACCAAGGCTGAGAGCCTGGATGATTACCCGTATTACACCGAGGAAATATTCCAGGCCTACTACTATGCAAAGTACATCAATGAGATAACAGCCGCCGGCAAGGCCGCCCACGATATACCTATGTACGTGAACAACTGGCTCCGTCAGCCCGGAATGGTCAATCCCGGAGAGTTCCCTTCAGGAAGCCCGCTTCCTGAAGTGCTGGACATCTGGAGGGCTGCCGCTCCGGCTGTGGATTTCACGGCGCCGGACATCTACATCAACGAGTTTGAGTGGGTACTGGGCGAGTTTGCCCTCAGCGGCAATCCTATCTTCATTCCCGAGTGCAGGGCAGACGCCTCCAAAGCTCTGTATGCATACGGAGAATACGACGCCCTGGGATTCGCTCCTTTCGGTTTTGACGGGACTTTCGGCGACGGGGCTTTCCCCGTGAACTCCACTGATTTCGACAATCTCTGCAAGTGCTACGGAATTCTCAAGGGAATGGATCAGATGATAATCAGCAACTACGGATCTGACAAGCTCCGCGGCGTCAGAGTGACGGATGAGAATCCGGGTCCTTCTGTTGAAATGGGAGATTATGTACTGACAGCCCGCTCTTCCGTCAGGAGGCGCGCAATCAACTACGGCCAGGGTGCAGACCAACTGGCACGGGAAAATGCGCAACTGGCTGCCGCCGCACAGCAGCAGGCACAGTCAGGCGCCCTCATCCTCCAAACCTCGCCTGACGAATTCTATATTGTGGGAATAAACGTATCGTTCTCCTTCGCTTCTAAGAAGGCTGACTCCCAGGGAAGAATCCTTACTGATACGATAGAAGAAGGCACCTTCGTGGATGGGAAATGGGTTCCCGGCCGCAGGCTCAACGGTGATGAAAACAGCGTCAGGATAAACGGAGTTGGTGCCCTCAGGGTTGTACTCTACCCTTCCCTGGTTTCGGCTCAAAGAAGGTAGGGCGCGATTTCCTGTTCGAAGATTTCTTTGCGTACGATCCGGTAATGCGGGTCGTACGCTGCGTTATAGGCGTCGCTGTGGTGAACGGCCTTGTCGGGTGAATCAGAGGCCAGGATTTGGTCCAGTGCCTCTTTGTCGGCCTCGTAGCCGGGGAGGTTGAAGTCTCCGGCCACCTTGGCTACCCGGCGCCAGGTCTTTTTCCACTGCTTGACGCCTTCAGGGGTGACTGGTTCTGCGCTGCGGAGGAAGGCGGATAGCAACACCTCGGCCGGGAGGGTGCCTGACTGGACGGCGTAGAGGTTCACGCGGTAATAGCCGCCGTCCATCCCCGTAGGTTCGTACAGGTATCCTCCGTAGGGCTCCTCGGTAGAGAGGCTGGTCTCCTGATGGAAGTACGCCGCCGCGCTGTATTCATCCTCGATAATATGACCGGGGCCGAAAGCCTCCTGATAGAAGCTCTTGTACACGTCCTGAAGGGTGGTGGCGGGGTACATGGTTACCTGCCGCCTTATGGCGGCCTCCACGGCCTCTTTATCAACGCTTGAACAGCTGGCAGCCACCAGAACCGCCAGCGCAAGCGAAAGGATTCTTTTCATTGTGTTACTTGGTCCCGAAAATACGGTCTCCGGCGTCTCCCAGACCCGGGACAATGTAGGCGTTCTCGTTGAGTTCCTTGTCGATTGCAGCAACGTAGATGTCTACGTCGGGGTGCTCTCTCTGGATGGCCTCTATTCCCTCAGGAGCGGCAACCAGGCACATAAGGCGGATGTTGTCGCATCCTCTTTCCTTGAGCATTGAAACGGCGTCGCAGCAGCTGCCTCCGGTTGCAAGCATAGGGTCTGTGACTATTACCAGACGGTGCTCTATGTCAGCAGGAAGTTTGCAGTAGTAAACTACCGGCTTGTGAGTGGTTTCGTCACGATAAAGGCCTATGTGACCCACCTTGGCAATAGGAATGAGGCTTATAAGGCCTTCGACCATACCGAGGCCGGCACGGAGGATGGGGACAATTGCCAGTTTCTTGCCCTGTACCCTCTTTGCGGTCATAGGGCAGATGGGGGTTTCTATCTGATAGTCTTCCAGCGGAATGTCACGGGTGACTTCATATCCCATAAGGAGGGAAATCTCGTTCAGAAGGATGCGGAAGTCCTTTGATCCTGTATCCTTGTCTCTCATGATGGACAGCTTGTGCTGTATCATCGGATGTGCGATAACGTGAACCTGGCTCATTTATTCTAGTGTTATGATTATTCCTGTTTGTACAAATATACAAATTAAGAAGCAGATTAATTCGTATATTTACACTTGAATTAGTAACACTTTCTGAACATGGTACGGATCTATTGCAAGAACACCGACACGTCCCTGGACTTCCAGGAAGGCACTTCCCTGCTGGAGATACTTCCCTCTTTCCAACTGGACAATCCCTACCCCATCCTGGCTGCCAAAGTAAACAACGTGGTGGAAGGCCTCAAGTTCAGGGTCTTCAACAACCGCGACGTGGAGTTCCTGGATTACCGCACCTACGGAGGCAGGGGCGTCTATTGCCGCTCGCTCTGCTTCCTCCTGAGCAAGGCAGCCACAGACGTGTTCCCCGGCTGCAAGATCACTATGCGCAGGCCCATCTCCAAGGGCTATTACTGCGAGATAGCCAAGGCCGACGGCTCCGTACTTACAATTGAGGACGTGGGCGCCATCAGCGACAAGATGAGGGAGATTGCCGACGCAGCAACCCCCTTCTACCGCCACGAGGCGCGCAGCGAAGACGCCATAGCCCTCCTCCACAAACTCGGCTACGAAGACAAGGCCAAACTCCTGGAAACCTCCGGCGAAACCTATATCAGTTACTACACCCTGGGAGGCACCGTAGACTACTATTACGACACCCTCCTCCCCAGCGCAGACTACCTGAAAGTGTGGGAGTTAGCCCCCTATCGCGGCGGAATGCTGCTGCGCATCCCCAACCGCCACAAGCCCGAGGAACTGGCTCCGTTCGTAGACCAGCCCAAGACATTCGAGGTATTCAAGGAGAATATCAGGTGGAACCATATTATGGGCCTGGGCACCGTGGGAGACGTGAACGTGGCCTGCCAGGCCGGCAACGCGCCTGACCTGATCCAAATATCCGAGGCCCTTCAGGAAAAGAAGATAGTGCAGATTGCCGAAGAGATAGACCGCCGCTTCCACAGCGCTAGGCCCGTGCGCCTGGTGCTGATTACCGGCCCCAGCAGCAGCGGAAAGAGCACCTTCTGCAGGAGACTGAGCGTACAACTCAAGGCCTGCGGCCTGCACCCTGAATTCTTCTCCACGGACGACTACTTTGTAAACCGCGTGGACACTCCCAAGTTCCCCGACGGCAGTTACGACTTTGACAACTTTGACACCGTAGACCACGAGTACCTGCAGCAGGACGTGA
The DNA here is from genome assembly GCA_017962585.1 of Bacteroidales bacterium. GTDB lineage: Bacteria > Bacteroidota > Bacteroidia > Bacteroidales > UBA932 > Cryptobacteroides. The sequence continues at coordinate 3,573 of JAGCVB010000062.1, read as the reverse complement.
TCAAGCTCCTGGCCGGAGAAGAGGTCTCCATCCCCACCTACAACTTTGTAACCGGCCTCAGGGAGTACAACAGCCGCAACATAAAACTGGGAAAGGACAGCGTCCTCCTCATAGAGGGAATCCACGCCCTCAACCCCCAACTCACCGATATGATTCCTGAAGACAGCAAGTTCAGAATCTTCATAAACACCATAACCAGCCTCTCGCTGGACGACCATAACTTCATACCTACCAGCGACATACGCCTACTCAGGCGAATAGTCAGGGACTACAACAAGGGGGCTTTCACGGCAAGGGAGACAATAGCCCAGTGGCCTAACGTGCGTGGTTCCGAGAGCAAATGGATATACCCGTACCAGGAGGTGGCTGACGTGCTGTTCAACTCTTCCTACCTGATTGAATTCGCGGTGCTGCGCAATAATGCCCAGATGATCCTGGGCACCGTTCCCAAGAACTGTCCGGAGTACTCCGAGGCGCACCGACTGCTCAAGTTCCTGTCATATTTCACACCGGTGCCGGATAAAGAAATCCCACCTACTTCCCTGCTGAGAGAGTTCGTAGGCGGGAGCAGTTTCAAGTATTAGGACTTCTATTCGTAATTGATGTTGAAGGTGGCTCCGTGGAGGGAGTCGCCTCCAATCCTTACGTGCGCTATTCCCTGAGCGCCCTTTACAGAACGAAGCACTACGCGTGATTTGCCGTCCTTCACGGGGAAGGTAACCTGGTCCTGTCCTGGAGCGCCCATTATCTCTATGGGGGCGAACTGGACGTTGTTGCGGTTGCTGGCAATGCCGTAGGCAGTCAGCGCGTCGCTGTCTACATATGCGCGTATGTTCTGGATGGAATCGGTGGTGGGGTTGCCCTTGGAATCCAGCATCTGGATCTCTATGACTATGATGTCCTGGCCGTCGCCCTTGAGCCTGAGTTTGTCGGGAGTGGCCTTGATCTGGTATCCGTATCCGGCAGTGTTGTAGGTCTTGCGCACCACAGCCTTGGTCTTGTTGTATCCAACCAGGTCTACGTGGCCGGGCTTGTAGGTAACGGTCCACTGGGCTTTCCCGTCAACTATGTCCTTTGAAGAGTAGCCTGCGCCGTTTACACCCAGGTTAACCCTGTCGCAGTTGGAGTAGACGGTAAGCGTCACGCTCTGGCCTTCCTTGCCTGACATACTCCATTCGGGCTCCATATAAACGGCCGGCTGGCTTGCCCAGGTGGCAAGTTCGCGGGGTCCTACGCTGGTTGCGAAGGCGCCGGTCTCTATTATGGAACTGTCGTCTCCGGGACGCCAGGTTCCGTCGGAAAGGATAGCCACCTTCCTGGAGTAATCCAGGGAGCGGAGAACCTCGGCGAAAGTGCGGCTCATTCCCTCGGGGCCTTCATTTCCAACGCCCCAGTATATTACAGAGGGATGGTTTGCAGCCTTGGCAACCATTGCCGCAGCGGCGTTTATCTGCTCGGGGTTGACACCCATTACAGGCACCTGGTTTACCACGAAGATACCCAACTTGTCGCAGGCGTTGAGAACGACTTCAGAAGCAGGCTTTCCGCCAGTGCTAATCATATTGCATCCCTGCTTCTTGAGTTCTGCAAGGCGATATTCGGTGAATGCGGGAGAGACTGCATCTCCGCCAAGGAAATAGCTTTGGTCAAAGTCCAAGGGATGAACGTCGAAAAGCGCTCCGTTAAGCATAAAACCTGTTCCGGGGAGGTAATCCAGCGAGCGGAAACCAACTGAGCAGGTGACCTCGTCCACGGAGATGTTGTTAACCAGCACTGTGGAATAAAGGGTGTACAGCACAGGATTGGAGGGATACCACATCTGAGGGCTGGGAACCGGGAGAACAAGTTCCTGCTCGTATGTACGGCGGGCGCCGGTCTCGGTAGGATTGCTGATAACCGAGGCGGCCTGCCTTCCCATATTATCCACCAGAGTGTGGCGTACTTCTACGGTCTGGGCTGAGTGGGAGGTGTTTTCCACCTTGGAATTGATCCTGAGCTCCACTTTGCCGTCGCTGACAATCTGCAGGGCCCTCACTCCGTTGCTCGCAAAATGGACTTGGTCCTTTTTGAGAAGATAAACGTCCTGGACGATTCCCATCTGGGAATACTCAGGATCGAAACAAACTTTCAGGGTGTCCTTGCCGTCGAATCCCAGGTAAGGGGTGAGTTCGAAGACGTAAGGCACGTTGGGTTGGCTGGCGCCTCCGAGATATGTTCCGTTTACATAGATCTTGGACTGGCCGTTGAGACCTTCGAACAGGGCTCCTACGTAACCGTCCTTGTCTAATGCGCCCAGTTCCAATGCCCTGGCAAATACAGGGTTGCCGTCTCCGTAATCTTTATATGAAACTCCGGTAAGATAATTGGTCTTGACGGGGGCTGATGCGGCAAGGTCGTAAGGGATGTCCTTTGTCTCTCCGTTAATGATCCAGCTGTCGTTTATCTTTATTTTTTTCTGGCTTTCCTGCGCATACAGGGAAAGAGTGCATAACACAAAAGCCAACAATGTGATTCTTAATCTCATCTGCAATGTCTTTATCTCGGCAAATTTAGTAATTTTTCCTATATTTGCACTAGATGAAAAGGATACTAATTGGGTTGATTTCTCTGGTTTTCGTTGTTTCCTGCGGTCTACGCGATGCAAACGATGCAAATACTGATCCAACTCCCGAACCTATACCCGAACTCGGCTTCTGGCCGGACTCCCTGAGCCTCAGGGAGGGATTCATAAAAAGCGGCCAGACTTTCAGCGGCCTTATGACCGGACTTGGAATGACTTCGGACGGAGCATACAGACTGTACCAGGCCTGCGATTCACTGTTCGACGTCCGCACTCTGAGGGCGGGCAACACCTTTGACGCATACTACCAGGATTCCCTGCTTCAATATGTCGTATACAACGCCGGCAAGGTGAACCGTGTGGTATTCCAGTGCTTCGAGCCTTATTCTGTCTGGAACGCCCCGCGCCAGGTGGAATACGAGCAGAGATACACCGACGTCACCATCACCTCCTCCCTTTGGAACGACCTCATAGCCCAGGACGCCTCCCCTGACCTGATACTCAAACTGGCCGACATTTACGCCTGGACTGTGGACTTCTTCGGGCTTCAGGAGCAGGACCGTTTCAGGGTGCTGTACGGCCAGACAATGTGCGAGGGCGCCCTTGTAAGCGTGGACACTGTCTATTACTCTGTCTACAACAGCGGAGACAAGGAAGTGCAGGCCATAATGCTGGACGTTGGCGGAGAAGACAGCAACATATACTGGAACGAGAACGGCGAAAGCCTGCGCAAGGCCTTCCTCAAGGCCCCTCTCAAGTTCACCCGCATCAGTTCCGGATTCTCATATAACAGGAGGCACCCCGTAACCGGTCAGGTAAGGGCGCATACCGGAGTGGATTATGCTGCTCCCACCGGAACGCCGGTAATGACCATCGGAGACGGCACCGTCACCAGCATCGGCTACGAAGGAGCCGGTGGAAACACAGTGCGGATACGCCACAATTCAGTATATACTACTGCATACCTGCATCTCTCAAAGTACGCTTCGGGCCTTAAAGTTGGCCAGAGGGTG
>JAGCVB010000061.1 GCA_017962585.1 Bacteroidales bacterium | reverse complement strand
TTTTTAATATTTGGTAGTGGGTAGGAGAATCGAACTCCTATTGCGAGAATGAAAATCTCGAGTACTAGCCGTTATACGAACCCACCAAAGATTTGGAACGCAAAGGTATAAATTCTTTTTAACAAGACAAAATATTTTTATTATTCCGTCTCGTTTTCCCATTCAAAAGAATAGAGCAGTGATTCCACCTGCCTCAGGTACTGGCGCTTGTCGTATTTCGGTGCGTATACGAAGGCTTCAAGCACTATGATTTCCTTGCCGTCCTGGGAGTAGAACGAATGGGAAACGAAAGGTCCTCCCATGAAGTCATTGTATACCTCCCAGAATCCCCTGGTCTGGGCAAAGCTGCGGCCCTTGTACTGCAGATAGGAGACTGTAGGGGCTATGTAGTCGGCAGTAATCATATATGTACCGTCGAACATTCCGGGAACGTTCTCCTTGAGGAACTCGTTGCGGTGCTTTATGATATTGGCCAGAGCGAAGGGTTCGGACTCGGTCACGGGATACTTATATATGAATACGCCCTGGTTGGTGTACTGCTTCTCGTCGGCAATCCAGATGAAGTTGTCTGTCTTCTTCTTGAGTTTGTAGCCAGAAGGGAAGCGGGGCGATCCGCCCATAATCTTCCTTACCTGAGGTGCCAGCGAGCGCTCTTCGTAACGACGGGTGTTGGCTATGACCCTGTCTCTCTCTGCCTGCTCTATCACGGCCACGATTGTCTCTCCTTCGTTCTCAAGCAGGGCCTGGGCGTTTTCGGCGGTGGCAGCGGACACCTGGATGACGCACTGCGGCGACGCCCACATATCGGAGCGGTATGTGATTGCCTCGTTCTGCACCTGCGGGTCTATGTCGAAGAAGACAATGTTGCGGTGTACCTTGAACAGGTCCGTGAATGCGCCGGGGGCGACATTCACAAGAGTGTAGAGTGGCTCTTTCTGGGCAAGCCAGGGGCAGTCATCGGCCAGCAGGAGCCGCACTGCGTTGCCAAGGTCTCCTTCCCAGTTGACCCTGTCTATCACTACTATTACTTCTCCAGCCTTTCCGCTGATGTTGGGCAGGAGAGTTTTTGTGCTGGTCTTGCAGCAAGTGACGGCAAATGCGCACAGGGCAAGAAGAGTCAGGTTTAAGATGCGTTTCATATATCTTTATCTTTTAAATAATCTTGATATGTCGTTCCCGAAAGCCAGGAACATCAGCGCGAACAGCAGGATCATCCCCACCATCTGCGCAATGACCATGAAACGGTCCGACGGCTTGCGTCTGGTGACCATTTCGTACAAGGTAAACAAAATATGGCCTCCGTCCAAGCCCGGTATGGGAAGGAGGTTCATCACTCCCAGCATTATGGACAGCATTGCCATTATGTTCAGGAAGCGGTTCCAGTCCCAGGCGGAGGGGAAAACCTGCCCTATGGCAATGAAACTGCCCACCGACTTGTAGGCCTGGGTGGACGGGGTTGCTACCAGACGGAGGTCGTTCACATAGTCCACTATCATCTCCCAGGTATAAGCTATGCCCGCTGGAATTGCGCTGAGGGCATTGTATCTCACCGTCTTTATCCCAGGTATCTTCAGGGCGACGCCGATCTTGCCCAGGGAATCTACCTGCACGTTGCAGTGCAGGGTTTCCGAGCCGCGCAGTACGGTGGCGTCGATGGTCTGGTCTTTATAATCTGCCAGTATGTCCTGGCAGTCCTGGACGAAGTCGAAAGTACGGCCTTCGAACGCCGTGACCCTGTCTCCGGGACGGAGTCCAGAATCCTTGTTGGGGGCCCCCTCCTGGATCTGGTCTATAACGAACGGCACGGCCAGGTCGAACATAGTGTCGGAATTCAGGATTTCTCCTATCATAGCCTGGTCTATGTACAGGTCCAGGGTGTCGGTTCCGCGAAGCACGGTGACCTTCTTGACTTTCTTGCGGGCAAGGGTGGCCTGCAGGTCGTTGAAGTATTCCGGCGCGCGGCCGTCCATCTTAAGCACCTCGTCTCCGTTGCGGAAACCCATTTCATAGGCCAGTTCGTTCACATATATCTTGTTGCCCTGGTTCTGGATATAGGAGCGTCCCTGCGCGGCAAGCATCGACGAATAGATGATTATTGCGGCGATGAAGTTGAAGAGGACTCCTCCGGCCATCACCAGCAGCCTCTGCCAGGCCGGTTTGGTGCGGAACTCGTACTCCTTTGGCTCCTGCTTCATGGTTTCCAAGTCGAAGGACTCGTCTATCATTCCGTTTATCTTGCAGTAACCTCCCAGGGGACACCAGCCTATTCCGTATTCAGTCTCCCAGTCCTTGGCCTTTGGGAACAGTTTCACGAACCAGGAAGACCTGGTGCTGAACAGTTTCTTCCCTCCCAGGTCGAAGAATAGGAAAAACTTGTCCACCCTTATCTTGAAGAGCTTGGCAAAAGTGAAATGACCCAGTTCGTGGGCAAGGATCAGTATGGAGAGCGCAAGTATTACTTGCAAGGTTTTAGACAACGCAATCATATCAGTTTGTTCGCCCGGGCCATCGCTTCTTGGTGTGTCTGGAAAATGTCGTCGAGCGAAGGATTTGCCACAAAATCCGTACCCGCCAGGCATTTTTCTATTATGGCGGGAATGTCATAGAATCTGATCCTGTCCTGGAGGTATGCGGCAACTGCGACTTCGTTTGCGGCGTTCAGGGCGCAGGGGATGTTGCCGCCCCTCTCGAGAGCCTCGAAGGCTAGAGCCAGGTTGGGGAACTTGTCCATGTCGGGCTCGAAGAAACTCAGTTGCCCGAGGGTGGCGAAGTCCAGTTTGCGGTTGTTCAGGGAAAGCCTCTGAGGGAAACTCAGTGCGAACTGAATGGGCTCCCTCATGTCAGGGTGGCACATCTGGGCTATCACGGCGCCGTCTTCAAACTCCACCATAGAGTGTATGATGGATTCCGGGTGCACCACTACGTGGATGTCGGAGGGGCGGACGTCGAACAGCCAGCGGGCCTCCATCACCTCGAAGCCCTTGTTCATCATCGTTGCGGAATCTATCGTCACCTTGGCGCCCATGTTCCAGTTGGGGTGCTTCAGCGCCTCGGCGGCGGTGGCCTTGGCGATGCGGCTCTTGTCCCAGGTGCGGAAAGGCCCGCCCGAAGCAGTCAGATGGATCTTGCTGAGGGCGTTGCCCTGGGCGCAAAGAAGGCACTGGAAGATGGCTGAATGCTCTGAATCTACGGGGAGGATGGGAGCGTTGTGCCGCTTTGAGAGGGCCATTATGATGGAGCCGGCGGCGACTAGTGTCTCCTTGTTTGCGAGGGCTATTATTTTCCCGGCCTCGATAGCAGAGATAGTAGGCTTGAGACCGCTGAATCCCACCATTGCGGCAACGACTATGTCAGTCTGCTCGCTGCGTACCAGCTCGCAGATGGAGTCTACGCCGCAGAAGACTTTTATATCCTTGTCCTGCAGGGCGTCGGCCACTTCCTTGTATTTGCTTGCGTTGCAGATCACTACGCTGGAAGGGTTGAACTCCAGGGCCTGCTCTATGAGGATTCCGCTGTTGTTGTTTGCCGTAAGGAGGTCCACCTCGAAGAGGTCAGGATGCTGCCTGATGACATCCAGGGTCTGGCGGCCGATGGATCCCGTTGAACCTAATATGGCAATGTGACGTCTCATATCAGAATTTGATGTATTTGGTAGGATCCACTGCGTCGCCCTTGTACCACAGCTCGAAATGAAGGTGGTCTCCTGTAGTGAGCGACCCGGTGTTGCCGACAAGCGCTATGGACGCGCCGGCGGAAACCTTGTCGCCAGTCTTCTTGAGCAAAGTCTGGTTATGCTTGTATATTGAGACGATGTCGCCTGCGTGCTGTATCTGGATGGTGTAGCCGCTCTCGTCATTCCAGCCGGCGAAGATAACCGTTCCGTCAAGCACGGACAGCACTACTGAACCTGCAGGTGCGGTGATGTCTATGTACGGATGCAGGACAGGGTCGAATCCTTGCGAAACCACTCCGCTCAGGGGAGTGAAGAAATGCACTCCCTCGATGGGGAGCTGACGGCCCTCGCCTCCGGAAATGGCGAACTGCTCCTCTTCCTGGACAGTCTGTCTCAGAAGCGAATCCTTGCCGGCCAGGTCTGATTCCAGGCTGGACATCCTTTCCTGCTGCCGGGCTCTGATTGTGCTGTCTATGCGAATGGGTTCCTCTCCGTTCACTATCAGTTCCAGGTTGCGTGAATAAAGGTCCCAGCGGGAGATGATGCTCTCAAGAGAATCTATCTTGAGGGCGTTCTGAATGGCATCTCTCTTGGCCTGGGCGTCGGGATATCCCGGGATGGTGTTCCTGATGGGAGTGAAGGCCACCAGGCAGTAAACCACCAGGGAGAGTATCAGGATGAAGCTGATTATTGCGGCTATGAAGCTGCCGCGGGTAAACTTCCGCTCCCATATCTGCCTGTGGGTGGCGTCGTCTACCAGGTTCACCCTGAAATCCTTGACTTTATTCTCTTTTTTTGTTTTGGACATACTTTTAAACTAACTTTGCAGGCTGTGGAGAGAATAGTAGGAATCGATTATGGATTGAAAAGGACAGGTGTCGCAGTAAGCGATCCTTTGAAAATCTTTGCCTCTCCGCTGCAAACCGTTCCTACTGCAAAGATAATAGATTATCTTCAAAAATATGCCCAAGAGCAGACCATTACCCTCTTTGTGGTAGGGTATCCGCTCAATATGGACGGCAACCCCTCTCAAATAGCCGGTCACGTGGATGCATTCCTCAAGCAACTGGCAAAGAAGTTTCCGGAGATCCCCATTCAGAAAGAGGATGAGAGATTCACTTCGGTCCTGGCCCACAGGGCGATGATAGAAGGGGGTATGAAGAAGAAGGACAGGATGGACAAAAGTTCGGTGGACAAAATATCCGCGGCAATATTATTGCAGAGTTTTTTGGACAGAAATCAGGGAAAATGATAAGACCAATATATTTGTACGGTGCTGAAGTGCTGCGTCAGCAGGCCCGGCCTGCAAACCTGGACGACAAAGAAGGGCTGAAGCAACTGATAGAAGATTTGAAAGATACGCTGGCCGAATCCGAGGGCTGCGGCCTTGCCGCTCCCCAGATAGGCGTTCCCCTGCGCGTCCTCGTGGTGGACGGAGACGTGATGACCGACGTCTACGACTATCTGGCCGGATTCAAGCGCGTAATGATCAACCCTGTAGTACTTGAGCAGAGTCCCAAGACCTGCGAGTACAACGAAGGCTGCCTCAGCGTCCCCGGCATCTATGCTGACGTTACCCGTCCCGACAGCATCACCGTACAGTATTACAACCAGGATTTCCAGTCAGTAACCGAGAAACTGGACCGTTTCGCCTGCAGGATGGTCCAGCACGAGATGTCTCACCTGGACGGAGTCCTGTTCACCGACCTGGTGCCCCCCATCCGGAAGAAAATGCTCTTCAACAAGCTTCACGGCATTTCCAAGGGAAAGGTGAGCCCGCGGTACAAATACAAACTCAAATAATATGGGAGCATTTCACGCATACGATATCAGAGGAATATACGGAACCGATTTCGATTCCAATACTGCTTATAAGGTAGGATACTTCATGGTCGGCCTCCTTTCCGCCCGTAAGGTGCTGGTAGGAAGGGACTGCAGGGTTTCTTCGAAGGAGATCCGCGACAGCCTGGTGCAGGGAATCACCGACGCCGGCGCCGATGTCATAGACATAGGACTGAGTTCCACGCCTATGGTTTACTTCGGCACAGTCCATTACGGGATGAAGGCCTCTGTGCAGATTACCGCATCGCACAATCCTGCCATTTACAATGGTATGAAGGTGTCCCGTGAGAATGCGCTTCCAGTGGGTTATGACAACGGCCTGGGGCAGATAGAGAAGTGGATCTTGGAAGGAAAGGCTACGCCTGCGGCTGAGGTCCGCGGCAAAGTGGAGTATAGGGACATAATGGATGACTATCTGGCCTTCATGCTCAAGTTCAAGGAAGATTATTCCGGTCTCAAGATAGCATTCGATCTTTCCAATGGAATGTCCACCCTGTTTGCAAAGCAGGTTTTCGGTCCGGATCCCTGGTACATCTTTGACGATATGGACGGCCGCTTTCCCAACCACGAGCCCAATCCGCTCATTCCCAAGAACGTGGAGCCTCTAAGGAAACTCGTAAAGGAGAAAGGAGCCGACGTAGGCGTAATCTATGACGGAGATGCCGACAGGGTTATGTTCGTGGATGAGAAGGGTGAGTTCGTCCCGCCGGACCTGGTGGTGGCGATGATGGCTCTCTATTTCTGCGACTGCAAAGGTTACCGCAATCCGAGGGTGCTGCAGGAGATACGCAGTTCCAAGTCGGTAGGGGAGTATCTGGAGCAGTACGGCGCCGACCTCCATACCTGGAGGGTAGGCCGCGCCTTCGCCGCCCCCAAACTCCGTGAGATAGACGGTCTCTGGGGCGGAGAACTGGCCGGACACTATTATTTCAAGGATTTCCATTACTCTGACAGCGGACTGCTGTCATCTATGATAGTGCTGAACATTGTCAAGTGGCTCAAGGAAAGGGGCAGGACCCTCAGTTCCGAGATTGACCGCATCAGGAAGTACAAGAACTCCGGAGAGATAAACTTCCGCGTGGAGGACAAGGCCGGGGCCATAGCCGCGGTGAGCGGGATGTTCGCATCCAAGGAGAAACCCCTTGCCAAGATGGACTTCGACGGAGTGCGTATGGAATTCGACAAGTGGTGGTTCAACATCCGCCCTTCCAATACCGAGCCTTACCTCCGTTTCATCTGCGAGGCGGTTGACGACGATTTGCTGAAAGAAAAAGTATCAATGGCTGAAGACCTCCTCAAAAAGGAGTTCGGAGCCCTAAGAGAATAGATGATGAACTTAAACCGAACCGTCCTGGCCGTGATGGCCACATTGATATGTATGGTATCCGCCGGTCAGGGATTGACAAAGAAACAAGCCGAGATACTGGTGCCAAGGCCGGCCCTCCAGCCGGTGAAATCACTCGATCCGCTGAACCCGGACGTGATGGCGATGGACACACTGGACACATCCAGTCCTTCCCGCAAAATAGTTCTTTATACTGACAATACCTGGAGATATTGGGTAGACGGCAGCGTTGTAGGTACAGACACCACATTTACCAAGCATTGGAATACCAATCCGGACGCCTACGGCCTCAAGTTCGACGATTTCCCTATGAGTTCCTACGTCTGGCTGATGGACTCTACCGACAGGTACCACTTCCCGGGATCCATAGAGCCTACCAAGGTGTCTTCCAGGTACGGAAGGCGCCGCGGACGCTACCACAGGGGAACGGACCTTCCTATGCCCAGGGGCAGTGAGGTCTATGCCACTTTCGACGGCAAGGTGCGTGTTGCCAAGTATTCGTCAGGCTACGGAAATCTGGTAGTGCTGCGCCATTCCAACGGCCTGGAAACCTTCTACGGCCATCTTTCCCAGATCAATGTCCAGCAGGACCAGTGGGTGGAAGCCGGACAGGTAGTGGGCCTTTGCGGCTCAACCGGAAGGGCCAGCGGGTCCCACCTGCATTATGAGGTGCGCTATCTGGGCTATGCCATAGATCCAGAGTGGATGATAGACCTTGAGAGCCAGCTGCTCAGGCAGAGCGTGCTGGTGATAAGGAAATCCATGCTGTCCCCGGACAGCAGCTATTCGCCTGAATCCGACGATGAGGAGGAATCCATAGCCGAGGCTGACGAGGCAGAACGCCTGGAGGAGGAGCGCAAGGAGGCCGAGCGCAAGGCGGCCAAGTACGTGACCATCAAGTCCGGCGATACGCTGTCCACCATTGCCAAGCGTAACGGCACCACGGTTTCAGCGTTGTGCAGGCTCAACGGCATCACTACAAAAACAATCCTGAGAGTGGGTCGCACTCTCAGGGTAAAATAATCGGCATTCAGCCGGTATGAAGGAGCCTGCAGCCTACAGCTGACAGGCTTCTTTCAGTTTTGTCATAAGGTCGTAGAGGAAGGAGCGGACCTCCCAGGCGTTAACCTCTGCTGCCGGCATTTTTCTCCAAGCCTTGATGTGGGCGGTGGGAACATCCCACATTGGAACCATCTGGCTGCCTTCGAGAAGGTTGGCGCAGTACTCTGCAGCCTCCAGGAGGGCGTCCAGGGTAGCGGGGCGCCTTGCGTCCATTCCAAGGGCTGCCTGAGCCTCGGCTATGGCCTTTTCGGCGTAGTGCTCCTGGTTGGGGTTCTCCCTTACCATTGTGGAGAGGTCGTCATTGCGGAAGATGCCCATAAATGAAGTGATGATGGAGGCGTCCCTGATTGTTCCGTCAGGATAGAAGAATCCGTGGATGGGGGCGTATCCGCCGTGGATGAGCAGTTCGAATGCGTAGAATCCGCAGTGATGCTCATAGCATTTCTTGATAGCGAACTCGTAGGGGTTTCCGCGTCCGGTGCAGCCTGTCTCGCTGTTCATGAGGGGCTTGTTGTATTTCTTGGCTACGGCCTCAGCAATGTCCCAGGCGGCCTCGGTGCGGGATGAGGTAGGCAGGTAATCGTGGAATGTAATGATGTCCACCAGGTCTGCTGAAGCCTCCTCCAGGTTCCTTGAGAACTGTACTCCGACGGTGATGGGGTTCTTCTTGTCAAGTTTCTTTACCAGTTCGCAGTAATGGCGTACGTGGCGGAAGATCTCTGCCCTGTGCTCCTTGAACTCTTCTTCAGAAGAGGTTTTGTCGTGATAGCTGTTGCAGGTGGGCTCGTTCATTACGTCCCAGCAGATGATGCCGTCCTCTCCCTTCATGAAGTCTATGAGAGCCTTTACGTAGGGGTCTCCTTCGGCTTCCCAGAAACTGGGCTTGAGGATGGCGGGGTCAAGGGAGCATCCGTCCCAGATGATAGGCATCACTGAGATGCCCATGCTGTTGGCGATGCGGACGTAGTTGCGGAAGTCGTTCAGGTACTTCTGCGGATTCTCTTTATATCGGCGGTAGTACAGGCAGATACGGGTGCTGTTCATTCCGATTGCCTTTCCGTAGCCGAGTTCCTTGCGGATGGTGGCCTCGTCCTGCTGCCAGCCGAAGTAGTGGTTGCCGCGTATGTGGCTGTAATCTTTAAGCAAGTCTGCCTTGGCAGGCAATGCAACTGCTGCCAGCAAAAGGATGCCGGCCAAAAGTTTCAGTGGTTTCATAGTATAGCGTTTTTATCTGAGATTCTCGTACAGGTGTACATCGATTCCGCTGCCTTCCAGGCCGTCCTTGATTGCCTGGAGGTCCGTATTGCTGAGGTGATAGGGGATGAGCACCTTAGGCTTGATGACCTTGGCGGCCTCGATGCACTGCTCTACGCTCATTGTATACGGCAGGTTGGTGGAAAGCAGGGCCACGTCTATGTCCTTGAGATTTGCCATCTCGGGGATGTGCTCGGAGTCTCCCGTCACGTAGATGCGCAGTCCGTCAATGTCGAATACGAAACCGTTTCCGTTGCCCTTGGGATGGAAGTTCTCCCTGCCCGGGGTAATGTTGTAGGCGGGTACGTAATCTACGCTGATACCTTTTGTGAGGACCTCGGAATCTCCGTTCTTGCGGACTTCACCGCGCTGGAAGGAATTGAAAACGGTCTGGTTCACTACGATGCGGGTGCCTTCGGTCTCCAGGGACTCGATTGTGGGAGCGCTGAAGTGGTCTCCGTGCTCGTGGGTTACCATAATCATCTCGGGCTTGGGGAAGACGCTGTAATCGTAGGAATTGTCTCCTCTTCCTGCCACAGGATCTATCTGGATGTCGAAGCCTTTGTAGGAAATGGCTACGCAGCCGTGATATATAAGAGTGAGTTCAACCCATCCGCCCTTGTCGGTCTTGTAGAATTCAACAGGGTAGAGGTCTTGCTGGGGGGCCGGCTGGCTGGTTGCGCAAGCCGTTGTAAATGCGAGCATTAATAGGATAAACAGTTTTTTCATAATGGTAAAGATAAATATTTTAATTGGATAATAATGCCTATATTTGCTTGCAATTTTGGCTGAATATAGATGGCTGACAACAAAAATCTGGTTAAGTATTGCGTACTGCTGCCCATAGTGCTGGCAGTCACAATTTTCCTTTGGGCGGTTCCTACCAGTTTCTATGGGGTAGACGCCCTCACCACAGTCCAGCAGCGCGTGATAGCATTGTTCGCTTTCGCCGCTTTGATGTGGATATTTGAGATAATCCCCAACTGGACTACATCTGTACTGGTTGTCGTGCTTTCGCTTCTTACGGTCTCTGACAAGGGGCTCGGCTTCCTGTGTTACCCCGAGGCCGGCAGGCTTATTCCGTACGCCAATATTATGGCCGCGTTCGCAGATCCGGTGGTAATGCTCTTCCTGGGCGGATTCACCCTGGCTATAATGGCGCAGAAATACTGCCTGGACGTGACTCTTGCCAAGGTCCTGCTCAAACCTTTCGGAACAAAGCCGCGCTGGGTGCTCCTTGGATTCCTTATAGTCATAGCCATATTCTCAATGTTTATGAGCAACACGGCAACCGCCGCAATGATGCTGGCCCTGCTGGCTCCGGTGCTGGCCGTACTGCCTTCCGATGACAAAGGCAAGGTGGGCCTGGCTCTTTCAATCCCCGTAGCGGCCAACCTGGGAGGAATAGGTACGACGATAGGAACGCCCCCTAACGCCACCGCCGTCCGTTTCCTCTCGCAGGCAGGCATAGAGGTCAGTTTTGCAGAGTGGTCGGCACATATGATTCCGTATGTGCTGGTAATGATATTCATAGCCTGGCTGCTGCTGCAGGCCTTCTTCCCTTTCAAGACAAAGGAACTCATACTTGAAATCCCCAAGAACCAGGTGAAGAAAGACTGGAAGAGTTATACCGTATGGATAACATTCTTCCTCACTTTGATCCTTTGGGCTACTGAAAGCATAACCAAGATAAACTCGAACATAGTCGCCCTCATCCCCCTGGCAGTTTTTACCGCTACGGGAATATTCACAAGGGAAGACATAAAGGAGATAAACTGGAGCGTTCTCTGGCTGGTCGCAGGAGGCTTCGCCCTCGGTACCGACCTTCAGCAGACAGGCCTTGCCGAAGTGCTTATCAACGCCATTCCGTTCGGCGCCCTCCCGGTGCTGCTTGTGTTCGTGATCGCAGGCCTGGTATGCTATTTCCTCTCAAACTTCATCAGCAACTCCGCTACCGCGGCCTTGCTGATACCTATCCTCATCGTGGTCGCAATGGGAATGTCCGACCCTGCAGCGGCAAACAACGCCGCATTCACTGCCTTGGGCGGAACTCACGCAATGATCATTTTTGTTGCGACCTGCGCCTCCATAGCCATGGTACTTCCTATCTCCACTCCTCCGAATGCCATAGCCAGTTCCACGGGAATGGTCCAGACCGGGGATATGGCAAAGGTGGGCATACTGATAGGCGTGATAGGCTTTGTGCTGGGTTATCTTTGGCTGACTGTAATTTTCCCTTTTGATTAATCTATTTTATACAATATGAAAGCTAAACTTATTATCGCAGCAACACTGAGCCTTGTGCTATCCGCCGGGGCTTACGCTCAGAACGAGAGCAACTTCAAATTCTACGGTTTCATCAGGAACTATGCTCACGTAGACACTAAAGAGAGCCTTGCAGGTACCGTAGACCTGTTCAACTATGTACCGAAGCCTACAGCTGCCAACTATGAAGGCAATGTAATGTCTTACCACATGACCGCTATCACTTCCCGCGTGGGTGTGGATGTAAGCGGGTATGAATTCAACGGAATGAAGGTCGGCGCCAAGATGGAAGCGGACTTCTACAACGGCCCCAGTGGCGTTACAGGAACCGCCGTCCTCCGTCTCCGCCAGGCATATATGACCCTGGGGTGGGACAATGGCTTCTCAGTAAAGGCCGGACAGGGCGTTCACCCTATGGCTGCCGACATGCCTGACGTGATCTCCCTTAACTCCGGAGCTCCTTTCGGCCCGTTCAGCCGTACTCCTTACGTACAGATTGACCAGAAACTCAGTGACGGATGGTCCATAAGCGCCGCCGGCATCTGGCAGATGCAGTATCCTTCCTGCGGCCCTAACGGAGCCTCTGCCGACTATATCAAGAATTCCGGTATCCCCGAACTCTATTTCGCTGTTAACCGCACCTCCGGCAACGCTTTGTTCAGATTGGGAGTCGATATGCTTTCGCTCAAACCTTACGTAGGAGGAAAGAGGGAGAACGAGTTCTCCGCCTATTTCTACGGACAGTACAAAGAGGGCCTTTTCAGCGCCAAGCTCAAGACTACAGTCGCCCAGGACGGTTCACAGATGAATCTTAACGGAGGATATGCAGTTACCGCAGCATCCGCTTCCTTAAACAACAAGGATTGGGAATTCACTCCTACACGCAACTCTTCCACCTGGCTGAGCCTCTCTTACGGTTCTGCTTGGCAGGCAGTGCTTTTCGCCGGCTACGTGAAGAATTTTGGAACAGCCAAGGAAATCCTCGGAGGAGACTTCCTCTATTTCTCCAAGAACAGCTACAAGCAGATGAGGCAGATGTACAGGCTTTCACCTACTATCATCCGCAATATGGGAAAGGTGGCCCTTGCCCTGGAGTGTGAGATCACAGGCGTCGAGTACGGTTCAAGGCTGAACACGGCTAACGGACTCTACGAAGTGACTGGAGTGAACGACGGATGGCTGACCAATACCCGTCTGCAGCTTATGCTCAAGTACACTTTCTAATCAAATCATAAAATGAAAAAGCTGATCATTGTTATCCTTATCGCGGTTTCAGCATTTACAGCCGCAACCTGCGCCAGCAGGAAGGCGGCCAAGGAGCTGGAAATCTCGTTTAACTACAACAAGCAGCAGGGTCCCGGCTCGAACCAGTACGCAGTATGGATCGAGAACGAGGCCGGTGCAGTGGTAAAGACCCTTTTCGTGACCGAGTTCACGTCCAAGGGACGCTCACGCGGAGGACAGCCGGCACAGAGAGGCTATACCTTCCGTCCCACCTGTATGCCTTCCTGGGTCAAGGCTGTAAAGGCCGAGACTCTGACCGATGCGCAGATGGACGCTTTCACTGGAGCCACCCCCGCTTCCAGCGGGCTGCAGACTTTCACCTGGGACTTTACGGACCAGGAAGGAATGGCGGTTCCTGCCGGTACCTATAAGGTCTACCTGCAGGCTACTTATTACAACGAGGGAATTGTGACCTACAGCGGCACCTTCTCCAACAAGGATACAGGCCCCCTGGCCTTGAAGGAAGAGTTCGCGGCCGATGTCCAGGAGCACAAGGACATGATCACAAACGTAAAGGCAGAGCTTAGATAGCCCTGCCTTTTTTTATTAAACAAGAAATAACTGATTATTTCAGTATCCTGTATTTGCCGATGAGAGGAAGTTCCTTGGCCTTGCCCTGTACGGCGTAAACGATGCCGATGATGGCAAAGATAAAGCCTATGAAGCCCAGGATGGATCCGATGAATCCGATGACAGGGATTCTGGAGATGATGCTGCAGAGGATTTCCACTAAGAGGAGGATGAGTCCCTGGTTGGTGTGGAAACGTGCAAACTTGGAATCTTTGGCTGCGAATAACGGGATGAGGACCAGAATTCCCAGATAGGCCAGGACTGCCATCACTTTGTTGGAGTTGATGTCTGCCTGATCGTATTCGGCAGTGTTGTCAGCTGCATTCTTGAACTGATCGCCTACTTTGTCCAGAGTTTCCTGGACACCATTTTTTTTCTCGTTTTCTTCCATAACGGGTAGTATTTAGTTTTTAGTAATTGTCCGATAAACAAAAATACTAAACAAATCTTAAAAAATCCACATACGGGAGGCAAAAAATATTTTTATCAAAATTTCGTAAAAAAATATTGTTTTTCAATAAAAATTTATAGATTTGCGAAAACAAATACTTTTTTACTATGGTTGAATGGTGGTCTTCACTCAGTACATTGATGAAAGCGTTGTGGGGAATTACCCTTTCCGCTTCACTCATTTTCGTAATACAGACTATAATGACTTTCCTGGGAGCCGATTCCGACTTCAACACCGATTTCTCGGGGGACTTCTCAGGAGACGTTCCCGGTGACATTTCGGGAGATTTCTCAGGCGACGGTACCGATGCGGGTTCCGGAATGGGCCTCCTGACATTCCGCAACTTCATAAACTTCATGCTTGGATTCGGCTGGACCGCCGTCCTGTTGCGACAGAGCATAAAGTCCAACACCCTGCTTTTCACAATCGCGATAATCGTGGGCGTCATACTGGTGGTTCTGGTGATGCTGCTGTTCAAGTGGCTTGCAGGAATGCAGCAGTCCGGCAACATAGACGTCTACAAATCTGCCATCGACTGCACCGGCAAAGTATATCTGGCCATCCCCGGCGGAAGGAAGGGAGAAGGAAAAGTCCAGATTTCCATCAACAATTCCGTCCGCGAATACGACGCCGTCACTGACGGAGATACTCTGCCCACGGGCAAGGACATACGCGTAGTGGACGTAGTGGGCCCTACCACCCTCCTGGTAGAAGAAATGAATTCAGTAATAATTTAACGACATAAGACAATGGAACTTTATCTTGTACTCATCATCGTGGCGATTGTCTTCGTCACCTTCACCGCAATCCTGGCGCGTTACAAGCGCTGCCCTTCGGACAAGATCCTTGTAATCTACGGAAAAACCGGCAGGAACAAGCAGGGAGCAGTTTCTTCCGCACGCTGTATCCACGGCGGCGCCTCATTCATCTGGCCTGTGTTCCAGAGCTATTCCTTCCTGGACCTGACGCCTATCTCTATCGAGTGCAACCTTACCAATGCGCTGTCAAAGCAGAACATCCGCGTGGACGTTCCCTGCCGCTTCACCGTGGGTATCTCCACCGAGCCTGAGAACATGACCAACGCCGCAGAGCGTCTCCTCGGCCTCAAGATAGACGACATCCGCAACATCGCCACCGATATCCTCTTCGGACAGCTGCGTCTGGTGATCGCCACTATGGACATCGAGGAAATCAACGCCGACCGTGACAAGTTCCTTGCAAACGTCAGTACCAACGTGGAGGCTGAGCTCCGCAAGATAGGCCTCAAGCTCATCAACGTAAACGTTACCGATATCCGCGACGAATCCGGCTATATCGAGGCTCTTGGTAAAGAGGCAGCCGCAAAGGCTATCAACGACGCCAAGAAGAGCGTTGCCGAGCAGAACCGCTACGGAGAGATCGGAAAGGCCGAGGCCGACAGGGACAAGGACATCCGTATCGCAGAGACTAGCCGAGACACCCGTATCAACACCGCTGACGCCAACGCCAAGGCGGTTGAGGGAGAGAACAACTCCAAGATAGCCATCGCCCAGTCTGACGCAATGCGCCGAGAAAAGCAGGCCGAGGCCGAAAGGCTGGCCGTAGCCGCCGAGAAGGTCCAGGCTGCCAAGGCCCTGGAGGAGGCCTACAAGTCAGAGCGCGATGCCGAGCTCGCACGTGCCGAGAGGGAGAAAGCCACCCAGCAGGCCAACATCGTGGTAGCCGCCGAGATAGAGAAGCAGAAGATGATAATCGCCGCCGAGGCCGAAGCGGAGAAACTCCGCCGCGAGGCCAAGGGAGAGGCGGACGCAATCTACGCCAAGATGGCTGCGCAGGCAAACGGTACCCTGGAGATCCTCTCCAAGCAGGCCGAAGGTTTCAACCAGATGGTTCAGGCCGCCGCGGGAGATCCTCAGAAGGCCGTGCTGATGCTCATCGCCGACAGGCTGCCGGAACTCGTGAAGACCCAGGTGGAAGCTGTCAAGGGCATAAAGATAGACAAGGTAACCGTATGGGACGGCGGAAACGCCAAGGACGGAAAGACCGCCACTTCCAATTTCATCTCCGGTATGATGGGCTCCGTTCCGCCGCTTCAGGAACTCTTCAAGATGGCTGGAATGTCACTGCCCAACTTCCTCCAGGGGGAGGCTCCCAAGGACGAGGCGGCTCCTGAGGCCGCTCCGGAAAAGGCTGAATAACCATGCAGATCATCGTTAACATAGACGTAATGCTTGCGCGCAGGAAAATGTCTTCCGGCGAGCTCGCCCAGAAGGTGGGAATCACGCCCGCCAACCTTTCCGTCCTCAAGACCGGAAAGGCCAAGGCGGTGCG
>JAGCVB010000060.1 GCA_017962585.1 Bacteroidales bacterium | reverse complement strand
GGTGCCTTTATCCTTTTCCAATTTGCCTTTCAGGCGCAATGAAAGCGTGATGTTTTCAGACAGGCTCAAAGGCACGGATGCAAGATATTTAATAGTTCCGGCGCCATTCTTAAGAGTCGCTTCCAGGCTTGCGAAATTCTGCCGGTACTGCGCGCCTATTGCGGCAGAGGCCTTGTCCTGCTGGTAAAGAGCCCTGCCCGCTATCTTAATGTCATACTCTATGTTCCGGACGGCTCCCAAGATACCTCTGACCTGTCTTTCATCAGTGTCCCAGGCTGCCTCTCCGAACACGTCCGTCTTTCCGGTGTTGAGGCGGAAATCTGCTGACACGCCGTAAACTCCTTTAGGGGAGCGCATCGCGTTCAGTCCCGCCTGCGCCTTCAGGCCGTACCAGGACAGGCCCGCCAGGGCGGTTGCTGCCTGGCCCTTGCGCCGGGGCGCGGCTATGGCGGCGCTCAGGGTGAACTGTCCCAGTTCAACCTCCGCCGCCGCCCCGCGCAACCCGGTGGAAGAATACGAGAAAGAGGGCGACATCCCCGACGGGCGCTTGTAGAAGGCCGATATTGAACTGAGCCCGCTGAGGGAGAATCCGCTCCAGGACAGGAGCCCCTGCCCGAAGCGGGCGTTGAAATCGCCCACTATCAGCGTGGCCGGAATACGCCTGCCGTAAAGCGCGGCGCTCCAGTTGAAGACTTCCGGCAGGGAAATTCCCGGAGCGTAGCCGCGCTTGAACGCAACGGCGGCGCTGAGCATTGTTCCCGCCTCAATCTTCATCTTCCCTCCATAGCTCAGCGCCGCTGCGCCGTCGTCTGTCTTCGCCCACATCCTCGCAGATGCTTCCGCCCTTATTCCGTTCTCCGCGGACGATTCCCCCGCAGGGGCCCTCGTCCTTAGGGAGACATAGGGCGTCACCGCCCTGACGAAACTCTGGCCGAAACCGTCCACGGCCGCAAGTTCCGCCAGGGAGAGTATGTCTCCGGCTCGGGCGCGGTAATCCAGCAGCGAGGCCGTCTGGAAAGGGGTGAAGAGGCCGCTGGCGACAAGCTGCCTGCGGCTGGCGGTGTTCAGATTGACGGGATGGGATTCCAGATGCTGGTACAGTTCTGTCTGCGTTTCGTCCAGGTCTTCCATAGAGGAGGCGCCGCTGACGGCCAGCATCGACGAATCCGGTGGCGCGCACAGCGCCAGGATTATCAAAGCTTTCATAGTTTATCGTTTTAGTCGTCGCAATCTACAAAAAAACTTCTATTAGTTGCGAAAATTATTTATCTTGCGTTATACGAAACACTAAGGCTATGGATAAAATTTCTATTCACGGTAAAAACTTTGTCCCTTACATTTCATATGAAGAAATACAGTCTTTCATAGACAAAGTCGCAGACCAGCTCAATGAAGATTACTGCAACGACTCCGACACCCCCATCCTGCTCTGCACCCTTAACGGCGCAATGATGTTCACCTCGGAGATAATGAAGCGCCTCAAGTTCGACTGCGAACTGATGTCTGTCAAGATCCGCTCCTACTCCGGAGCCCACACCACCGGTATCATCCAGGAGACAATGGGCCTTACGGGAGACGTAAAGGGACGCCGCATAATCATAATGGAAGACATAGTGGACACCGGCACGACAATGGCATACCTGACAGACCTTCTGCGTGAGCGCGAGGCCAGGGACGTAAAGATATGCACTATGCTTTTCAAACCTTCGCAGTACAAGAAGGACATAAAAATGGATTATGTCGGCAAGGTAGTGGAGAATAAATTCATCCTCGGCTTCGGACTTGACTATGACGAACTGGGACGCCAGTACAAAGACATTTACGTTTTGGACGAATAATATGAAATACTACATTCTGTTCGGCCCTCCGGGAGCCGGAAAAGGCACTCATTCGGGAGCCATCTCGGAAAAATACAATCTCAAGCACATCTCCACCGGAGAACTTCTCCGTGCAGAAATCGCCGCCGGAACAGAGCTTGGCCAGAAAGCAAAGAGCCTTATCTCCGTAGGAGCGCTGGTTCCTGACGAGGTGGTCGAAGGCATGATAGAAAACGCCTTCGATACCATCAAGGGCGTGGACGGATTCCTTCTGGACGGATTCCCGCGTACCCTGGCCCAGGCTGAAGCGCTTGACGCCATCCTCGCAAAGAGGGGAGAGAGCGTTACGGCTGTGGTCTCCATAATGATTCCTGACGAACTCATCTACAAGCGCATAGAAGGCCGCGCCCTTATCGAGGGCCGCGCCGACGACGCAGACCGTTCCATCATTAAGCACCGCATAGACACATACCACTCCCAGACAGAGCCCCTCATTGCATTCTACAAGGAGCAGGGCAAGTATTACGAGGTGGATGTAACAGGCGAAACCATAGAAGAGAACCGCCAGAGGGTTCTCAAACTGATGGAGACGATAGAATAATCCCTATTCAGGATATGTCAGATTGGCCGGGGTGATGCAATCAAGCACCTCGGCCAAATATTTTTTGGCCTCGGCCTTGGCGCCCTCCAGGCTGTGCAGCGTCCAGCAGCCACAGTCCTTTGGCGCCGCCCCCGGGATGGGGGAGTCAGAGGGATAATCCGCTATGAAACGGAATGTGTCACGCATAAGATCTACGATATCTGCGCTCTGCAGGTCCCCTTTCATCAGGAGGTAAGACCCTGTGAGGCATCCCATCGGCCCCCAGTAAATGATTTTGTCGGCCCATTCGGGATCATTACGGAGATAGGTGGCAGCCAGATGCTCTATCGTATGCATCGCCTCCTGGGACATCACCGGCTCCCTGTTGGGTTCCTTCATCCTGATGTCGAAAGTGGTGACGACGGTGCCGCCCACCTGGTCCTTGCGGGAGACGTATATTCCCCGGAGCAGACGGTTGTGATCTATAGTGAAACTGGGTATCGTTTTCATAGAGTTTCGATGAACTGTTCGAAGATGCCGAAAGAGCGACCGGCTATCTCTCCCCAGAAGTCATTGTATTCGTTAATGCGGGAGGTGCTGCCGTTTGCAGAATCACTTATCATCCTGAACGAAATGAAAGGCACCTCGTACAGGCTGCACACGTGCGCTATGGCAGCCGACTCCATATCCACGGCGGCAGCCTCGGGGAACCGCCTCAGGACGGCGTCCGTCTGCTCCTTCTGAGTGCAGAACACGTCCCCGGTGCAGATGAGGCCGCCTGCTATGCGGCTTCCGGCAGGGGCTGTCAGTCCCATAGCCTTGGCGTACAGGGAGGGATCGGAGTTGAAGCGCTCCGGCATCCCCATCATCTGCCCTGGGGCGAAGCCTTCTCCGCAGTCCACGTCGTGGTAGCAGGTTTGGCTGGCAACCACTACGTCCATCACGTCTATGTTCTTGGCAAGGCCTCCGGCGCATCCGGTACTGATGATGCAGTCTGGCCTGTGCTCCATTATCATCCTTGTGGTGGCTGAGGCGGCGTTCACCTTTCCAACGCCGGACCTGCATAGTATTATGTCGTCGCTATGGAGCGCCTCCACCAGGGCGTATTCCTTGTCCATAGCAACCAGAATTCCAATTCTCATATCTGCAAATATAAAATATTTTATAACTTTATTAGCCGTTAACCAATCCCAAAGTATATGGACCAGCCAAAGATAGAGCGCCTGTTGAGACTGATGAAAATGATGTCTGGAAGCGTCAATTACTCGATAGAGGAACTTTCTGACAAATTGGAAATGTCTCCCAGGACCATATACCGCTACATCGACACGTTCAAGAACGCCGGATTTGCGGTTACCAAGATGTACGGGAACATCTACAGGCTGGGAAAAATGCCAAAGAACGCTCCCGACTTCGACAGACTCATATACTTTTCCGAAGAAGAGGCTATGCTGGTGAACGGGCTGATAGACAGCCTTAGCCCCACCAATTCTCTCAAGGCCAACCTGAAGGACAAACTTTCAGTCATCTACAACAGCACCTCCATTGCGGACTATGTGTCCGACAAGAGCAACGCCGCAAGCATAGAGTCGTTGGGCGAGGCTATGCGCGAGCGCCGCAAGGCGGTTCTGCGCAATTACGAGTCAGGTAATTCCAAGACTATCAGGGACAGGTTTGTGGAGCCTTTCGGCTTTACGTCCGACTATGTGGAACTGTGGGCCTTTGACCTGGAGGACGGCCGCAACAAGGTGTTCAAGGTCTCCAGGATAGAGGAGGTGTCCGTCCTTGAAGAGGAATGGACTTGCGAGGATCAGCACCGCATCCAGGGGAGGGACGTCTTCCATATGAGCGGAGACGTTCCGCAGAGGATATGCCTCCAGATGTCCGTGAGGGCAAAGAACCTCCTGTTCGAGGAGTTCCCCCTGGCCCGCAAGGACTGCCACAGGGAAGGCCCTGTCTGGATACTGGATACGCAGGTATACGGCTTTGCCGGAGTCTGCCGTTTTGTGGTCGGCCTTGCCGAGGAAGTAAAGATCCTTGAATCTGAACAGTTCAAGGAATATGTCACAGAATACATAAAGAACAATGTTTCCAAATTGATACAGTAATACGGATATGAAGAAGCTTTTCCTGGTGATAGTAAGTGCCCTAGGCTTGTGTGCGGCCGTTTCAGCCCAGTCCTCTGAAGGCGGGGTGCTGTTTACCGTAAATGCCAAAGACAAGATAGAGCCAATGACGCCGCTCTGGGCTTGGGTGGGATATGACGAGCCCAATTACACATATATGAAGGACGGTGTCAAATTGCTGACGGAACTGTCCGAACTCAGCCCCGTTCCGGTGTCTGTGCGTGCCCACAACCTGCTGACCTCCGGCGACGGATCGGCTTCGTTGAAGTGGGGTTCCACCAATGCCTACACAGAAGACAGCAAAGGCCGTCCGGTGTATGACTGGACCATCCTGGACAGGATATTCGACACCTATGTGCAAAGGGGAATAAAGCCATTCGTGGAAATAGGCTTCATGCCTGAAGCCCTGTCCACGAAACCGGAGCCGTACAGGCATTCCTGGGCCGCAGTAAACAGCGGGCCGCTCTGGACCGGATGGACATATCCTGCAAAGGACTATGACAAATGGAGGGAACTGGTATACCAGTGGGTAAGGCACTGCATAGACCGCTACGGTCGTGAGGAAGTCCTCACCTGGTATTGGGAAGTATGGAACGAGCCGGACATAGGCTACTGGAGCGGCACCCACGAGGAGTATTGCAAACTGTACGACTATGCCGTGGACGGAGTCAAGAGGGCCCTGCCCGAAGCCAAAGTCGGAGGCCCGGAGACGACGGATCCCAGCGGCCAGCGCGCCAACGAATACCTGCGCAAGTTCCTGGACCACTGCCGCGACGGGGTGAACTACGCCACAGGCAAGAAGGGCGCGCCGCTAGATTTCATAACCTTCCACGCAAAGGGAAGCCCGCAGTTCGTGGACGGCCACGTCAGGATGAACATAGGACGCCAGCTGAAGAACATTGACATGGGCTGCGAGATTGTAGCATCGTACCCTGAATTCAAGCATCTTCCAATAATCATCGGAGAATCCGATCCCGAGGGCTGCGCCGCCTGCTCCGTGGCAACGCATCCTTCCAACGCATACCGTAACGGCACAATGTATTCCAGTTATTCGGCCAATACTTGGGCCCGCACGTACGAGATCGCACGCAAACACGGCGTCAACATAGTGGGAGCCGTGGCCTGGGCCTTCGAATATGAGGACCAGATCTGGTTCGGAGGTTTCCGCGACCTGGCCACCAACGGAGTTGACAAGCCCGTGCTGAACGTAATGCGTATGTACGGCCTTATGCAGGGCGGCTCGCTGGTAAGAGTGGGCTCTTCCAGTCCTATGACCGCAGACCAGATTATAGCCGACAGCGTGCGTGAAAGGTCCGACATAGGCGCCATAGCCAACGCCACCGACAACAGCGTGAGCATAATGGTCTGGAACTATCACGACGACGACCTGCCTGCTCCCGCAGCGGAGGTGACGGTCAATTTCGACAACCTGGGAGCAGAGAGGGTGCTGGTATCCCATTACAGGATAGATGGCCAGTTCAGCAATTCATACGAGGCGTGGAAAGGGATAGGGTCCCCTCAGGAGCCGACTCCGGAGCAGGTTGCCTACCTGGAGCAGAGCGGCCAGCTGCAGGCGTATACCTCGCCTGCCTGGAAGAATGCGCCTTCAGGAAGACTTGGCGTGAACTTCACCCTTCCGCGTCAGGGAGTGTCTCTGATAAAGATAACTTGGTAAAGATTTTCGTATATTTGTGCGGTTAGAAGTATATTATCGTCATGTTGGTTTATTTCCCTAAAGATTACAAGAACCTGCTGAGCAGCGTAGAGGATACAGAAAAGGCCATAAAGGCCGTAAAGGACATGTTCCAGGTAAACCTCAGCGCCCAGTTGGCCCTTCTTCGTGTCACCGCCCCCATGGTCGTCCTCTCCGGAACAGGTATAAATGACGACCTCAACGGAATAGAGCGTCCCGTATCTTTCCCTGTGAGGGATATGGGAGAGCAGCGTGCGGAGGTGGTTCACTCCCTGGCAAAATGGAAGAGGCTCAAGCTGGCAGAACTGGGACTTCCTCCCGGAAGGGGAATCTACACCGATATGAACGCCTTGCGTCCCGACGAGGACCTGGACAACATCCACTCCATTTACGTAGACCAGTGGGACTGGGAGAGGGCCATCCGCAAGGAAGACCGCAACCTGGGTTTCCTCAAGAAGACAGTACGCCGCATTTACGAGGCCATAAAAGTCACCGAGAACAAGATTTACGTAGAATTCCCCCAGATAACTCCGATTCTTCCGGAAGAGATATTCTTCATCACTGCGGAGGATTTGCTTCAGATGTATCCCGGCAAGACACCCAAGGAGAGGGAAGACCTGATAACCAAGGAGCACGGAGCAGTATTCGTAATTGGCATAGGCGGAAAGCTCTCTGACGGCAGCCTTCACGACGGCCGCGCCGCCGACTATGACGACTGGTCACTCAACGGCGACCTCCTGCTGTGGAACCCGGTGCTGTCGCACGCCTTCGAGATCTCCAGTATGGGAATCAGGGTAGACGAGGAAGCCCTCAGGCGCCAGCTTCGCGAGCGTTCGCAGGAGAATAAAGAAGCCCTGATGTTCCACAGGATGCTGCTGGAAGGGAAACTCCCGTACACCATTGGCGGAGGAATTGGACAGTCACGTCTGTGCATGTTCCTTCTGAGGAAAGCGCATATAGGTGAAATTCAAGCAAGTATATGGCCGCAGGAGATGGTGGCCAGCTGCCGCGCGCACGGCATCGAGATTGTTTGAGCGGGATAGGGGAGTCGAACCCCCCTCCTTGGCTTGGGAAGCCAATGCACTACCGATGTGCTAATCCCGCCTTTTTGCTTTGCAAAGATAACTAATTATTATTAATTTTGTACG
>JAGCVB010000004.1 GCA_017962585.1 Bacteroidales bacterium | reverse complement strand
TACAACCCCTCTACGACGCACTGGGAGACATGATCCCCTCACGCAAACTTCAGGAATTCATGGCCGACGGCACCATTCAGATAGCACCTCTGGCCTATATGCGCGGCCGTACCCTGGACAGGGCCTGCGTCATCCTGGACGAAGCCCAGAACACCAATATGGGACAGCTAAAGATGTTCCTCACCAGAATGGGAAACGACGCCAAGTTCATCGTAACCGGCGACGCCACCCAGGTAGACCTGCCCAATAAAGCAGACAGCGGGCTGCTCAAGGGCATCTCGCTGCTGGAAAATATAAAAGGTGTCGCAGTCATCTCATTTACCAATGAAGATATCGTGCGACACCCTTTAGTCACTAAGATAGTGAAGGCGTTCAGCCAACAGGAATCCTAGAGGTTTTCAGTATAATACTGGTTGTACTTGTCGTATTTGGCCTGGAAGTCTGCCTGGTCGCGGAAGCGGAAGCAAGCATTCTTCAGGTACTCTGCGATGCTGACCTTGAGTTCATCGTCCTTGGTAACGTTGAAGGCCTTCTCGAAAGGATCGATGCAGGACTTCAGGGCGCTCTCGAACTGCTCTACCAGTGCAGCGTACTTTGCATCGTCCAGCTCTTCCTGAGCCTTCTCCTGCAGTTCAACTGCATAGTCGTAGTACATTACACCAGATCCGATGTAGCCGAACTCGTAGTTAGGATCTACTGTTGAGCACTGTGCATAGCACTTTGCAGCCTCCTCGATATTTCCGAGCTCCTTGTTGATGTTGCCTTCAACATAGTACAGGGAAGCATTGGAAGGATCCTTTGCCTTTGCTACGGTAATAAGCTCGAAGAGTTTGTTAGGATCTGAATTCTCCTCAAGATAATAGTTGATGAGGCTTACGAGGATACCCTCGCTCTCAGGGAACTTCTGGAAAGCGTCCTCGAGTGTGCTCCTCATGAGAGCCTTGTTTCCGAGTTTTCCGTAAGTGTCACCAAGCTTTGCATAAACCTCACCGTCGCGATAGTACTCGAAACCGAGGCACTTCTGGAACAGGTCCAGCGCGCGGTTGTAGTCTCCGGACTCGAGGGCGGTGAAACCTGCGCTGTAGAACAGCTCTCCGTCAGGTGCGCTGAGAGGAGCGGCTGCGCTTACTTCGGCAGCTTTCTGGAATGCGTCAGAAGCCTTTGCCATATTGCCGATGGTGTAGAAGCTGAAAGCCTCGTCGGCGTACTTATCGCAAATGGTCTGCAATGCAGCCTTGATATCCTTTGACTTGGAGCCCTTGGGGTCGAGAGTAGCAGCTTTCTGGTATGCCTCGACTGCCTTTGCAAGCGCATCGGGAACAATAGGATTGGTGCTCTCTACGGCTACGAGGGTTCCGGCCTCGTCCTGATAATAATTGTATGCAGGGTAAACGGTCTTGGTCAGGTTTGATCCACCAACAGATATAGTCTCCTGAGAAAGAGGCCTGAGGTTCCTGAGCACGAGTGCAAGATCCTGCTGGGTTGCGCCTCTCCAACCGTCACCTACAGATGCAGTATAAGCTGCCATATAAGCCTCTCCAAGCTTTGTCCAAGTGGCAAGTTTGGTTGCTTTTTTTGCATTGGCAGCTTCCTTCTGGGCAGCTTCGAGGGCTGCAGTGACACGTGCGGCAGCGCCGCCGGCACCGGGAGCTCCTCCCCTGGGACCACCTCCCATTCCCATAGGAGGCTGAGCATAACCGACCTGCAGTGAGGCGATAAATGCTAATGCGATAAGAATTCTTTTCATAATGCTAAAATGTTGTGATTAATTACTAATTTCTATTTCATTTTTTTCAGTTTCCGGGTTTTCTTCCTGCTCGGAAGCCGCTACGGCTGACACTGCAGCTATGCTGTCCCCTTCCCTGATATTTATCAGCTTGACGCCCTGCGCGGCCCTTCCTGTTTCCCTTATATCCTTGATACTCATTCTGATAGTGAGTCCGGACTGGGTTATTATCATAAGGTCGTTTGCCGGCGTCACATTCTTAATGGCAACAACCTTGCCAGTTTTATCAGTGACGTTCATGGTACGCACTCCCTTGCTGCCGCGGTTGGTAAGCCTGTAGTCCTCGGGGTCGGACCTCTTGCCGAAACCGTTCTGGCTTACTACCAGTACAGTATGCTGTGACGCATCCTCGGAAGCAGGGTCATATGTGATGACTCCTACGACCTCGTCGCCCGGGTCTATGTTGATTCCGCGGACGCCGGAAGCGCTGCGGCCGAGTTCACGAAGGTCGCTCTCTTCGAAGCGGACGCACCTGCCCTCGCGGGAGGCTATCATAATCTGCTCGGAGCCGTTGGTTAGCACGGCGTCCAGCAGGGCGTCGCCGTCCTTTATGGTGAGGGCTATGATTCCCTTGGCGCGGCTGCGCTTGTTGGAATAAGCCTCCAGCGAAGTCTTCTTGATGATTCCGTTCCTGGAAACCAAAGTTACAAAATGGCTGGAAATATACTCGGGATCCTCTATGGATTTTGCGTTAAGGTATGTCTTTATGCTGTCATCGGGGTCTATCGTGAGCAGGTTCTGCACGGCGCGGCCCTTGGAAGAACGGGCGCCCTCGGGCAGTTCGTATACCTTGAGGCGGTAGCACAGGCCCTTCTGGGTGAAGAAGAGCATTGTGGAGTGCATGTTGGCCACGTAGATGTGCTCGATGAAGTCCTCGTCCCTGGTGGCGCCTCCCTTGACGCCCACGCCTCCCCTGTTCTGGGTGCGGAACTCAGTGAGCGGGGTGCGCTTGATGTAGCCAAGATGGGAGATGGTGATTACCACGTCGTCGTCGGCGTAGAAGTCTTCAGGGTTGAATTCTTCTGCGCTCATTGTGATTTCGGTGCGGCGGGGATCTCCGTACTTGGCCTTCATTTCCATAGACTCGGCCTTGATTATGTTCATCTGCTCAGTCTCGCTGGCGAGGATCTGCTCGCAGCGGGCGATGAATTTCTCGAGGTCGTCGTACTCTGCCTGCAGGCGCTCTTTCTCGAGGCCTGTGAGCTGGCGGAGCCTCATTTCCACGATAGCCGAGGCCTGGACTTCAGAGAAGCCGAAGGCTTCCATCAGACGGGCCTTTGCCTCGTCCACGCTCTGGGACTGCTTGATTATCGCGATGATCTCGTCAATTACGTCGATAGCCTTGAGCAGGCCTTCCAGGATATGCGCCCTCTTGCGGGCTTTCTCAAGTTCGAAGCGGGTGCGGCGCACTACCACCTCGTGACGGAAATCCACGAAGCAGGCAAGCATGTCCTTGAGGGACAGAGTGCGCGGACGGCCCTTTACCAGCGCCACGTTGTTGATTGCGAAGCTGGACTGGAGCCCTGTGTATTTGAAGAGCGTATTGAGAACCACGCTTGCGTTGGCGTCTTTCTTGACGAAGAATTCCACGCGTACGTCGCCCTTGGCGGAGAGGTCCCTGATGTCGGAGATGCCCTCTATGCGCTTGTCCTCCACCATCTCGCCGATGCGCTTGATCATGTCGCTCTTGTTGACCATATAAGGGATCTCG
Organism: Bacteroidales bacterium; assembly: GCA_017962585.1. Taxonomy (GTDB): domain Bacteria; phylum Bacteroidota; class Bacteroidia; order Bacteroidales; family UBA932; genus Cryptobacteroides. Next base: position 21,403 of record JAGCVB010000004.1, on the reverse strand, counting down.
GTGACGACGATGACCTCGCGTCCGTTGTCCAGTTCCTCGATCTCTGTCTTGGCGCGGACAACCACCCTGCCCCTTCCGGTCTCATAAGCGTCTATGATGCCCTGACGGCCCTGGATGATTCCTCCCGTAGGGAAATCGGGGCCCTTGATGTACTGCATCAGCTCTTCTGTGGTGATATCGGGATTGTCTATGTATGCGCAAATAGCGTCACAGCACTCGCCCAGGTTGTGGGGAGCCATATTTGTGGCCATTCCCACGGCGATTCCGGACGATCCGTTGAGCAGCAGCAGAGGCACCTTGGTAGGCAGGACGGTGGGCTCTTCAAGACGGTCGTCATAGTTGAGCTGCATGTCCACGGTATCCTTGTCAAGGTCTGCGAGGACGTCTTCGGTTATCCTTTCGAGTTTAGCCTCGGTGTATCGCATGGCTGCCACGGGGTCTCCGTCCATACTTCCGAAGTTGCCCTGGCCGAATATGAGGGGATATCTCTGGTTCCACCACTGTGCAAGACGGGCCATAGCATCATATACGCTGGAATCTCCGTGCGGATGGTATTTTCCAAGTACGTCACCGACCACTCCGGCGGACTTGCGGGTGGCACCCTGATACCTCAGGCCCATCCCGTCCATTCCGAACAGAACCCTCCTCTGTACGGGCTTCAGGCCGTCCCTTGCATCGGGCAGGGCCCTTGAGACGATTACCGACATTGAATAGTCGATATACGCCGTCCGCATCTCGTGATCTATCTCCACAGGTTCTATATATCCGTGATTGTGTTCTATGATGTTTTCTTCTGCCATATCTTTTTCTCAAACTTCCTTTAGGAAGCCAATCTTATAAACACGCAAATTTAACAAAAAAAATCTACAAAACTGAGATTATTTTTTCCTATTTTTGTTACCGATGGAAATACAGGTTTCAGAAGAAATAAGCCGCATTCTGGCATACTCCAGAGAAGAGGCGATGCGCACCGGCGCCTACGAGATAGGCACCGACCATCTGCTTCTTGGACTGCTGCGCCATTCCAACAACCTGGCCTGCAAGGTACTGGCCTCCCTGGGCGTAGACCTGGACGACTTCAAGCACTACGTGGAATCCCTCATATTCAAGCGCGAAAGCGTCCCCTATGACCAGGAGAACAAACTCCGTTTCTCACGCGAGGCCCGAGGCACCCTCAACATGTCTGTCCTGGAAACATCCACCCTAGGCGACACTGAGACCTGCTCCCAGCACCTGCTGCTGGCAATATGCAGGAGTTCGGCCGCAGCCAGCAAGACTTACCTTGAGGCGGAGGGTATCAGCAGGGACTCCATAGCCTCATTCCTGAAGGACAACACCGCCCAGACGCAACTGCAGCAGCCATCCAAGCCTGCTCCCGTCCAAAGGATATTGCACATTGTAGTAGGAAAGCCTAAAATATACAGCTAGAATAATGAGACTCTCGTTCAGAACAGCCCTGACGATATGCATGTTGGCTATAACCAGCCTGATATGCTCCGCTCAGGAGAAAGTCATCACCCCTTCAGTAACCTGCACCTACGCCCACAGGGACACCTGCGACCTGTATATGGACATATACAACCCTGCACCAGGCAGTGTCACATCCATAGACGGCGTTGCAAAGCCTGCAATCATCTTCGTATTCGGAGGAGGATTCGTAATGGGCGAAAGGAACAACGAGGCCTACCTGCCCTGGTACAAGATGCTCACGGACGAGGGCTACAAGGTGATAGCCATAGACTACCGCCTCGGGCTCAAGGGAGTTAAAGGAATGGGAGTCAAGCAGGTACGCCAGCTGGACAAGGCAATCCACCTGGCAGTTGAAGACGTCTTCAGCGCCGTCTCCTTCCTGATTCAGAATTCAGCGAGGTTCGACATCCAGCCCGACAACATAGTTCTCAGCGGCTCTTCCGCAGGAGCTATCACCGCCCTCCAGGCCGACTGGGAGTGCGCCAACAGGACCGAATACACCAAGGAACTCCCGGAGGGATTCAGGTTTGCGGGAATAATGTCATTCAGCGGAGCCATATATTCAGACAAAGGCGTTCCCAAATACCAGTCAGCCCCCGCCCCTACCCTGATGCTCCACGGTACTGACGACCAGCTGGTGCCTTACACCAGGATAAAGTTCCTCAACCTTATCTTCGCAGGCTCCGACGTTCTTGCAAAAGCCTTCCTCGAGAACGGCTACAACCTGAACATATACAGATTCAAGGGACGCGGCCACGAGATTGCAAACAACATGGTCATCAGTTTCCCCGACGAAATACGTTTCCTTGAGACCAACGTGATGCGCAAAGAAAAGAGGATCGTGGACGCGATGGTCGACGATCCCTCCATTCCTACACCCTCGTGGGCGAGGGCGACAGCTTCGGACATATACAAGTAATTATCCCAGAAGCTTTTCCAGAGACAGTTTTATAAGGCCCTCCACATAGGGCTGATAATCTGTATTGCTGCTCTTGAGATAGCGGTTTGCTATGGCGCAGCAAACAGTTCCGCCGTTGTGGCCCAGATGCCTGGCCAGGCCTGCAAGCGCGGAGCCTTCCATCTCGAAATTGACTATACGATAGTCTCCGTAATGGAAAGACTCGAAATCTTCAAGCATATCGGGCATTGCCAAGGGGATACGGACTACCCTGCCCTGGGGGCCGTAGAACCCGCTCGCCGAGATGGTAAGTCCCGGGACGGTGCAGTCAGCGAACTTCTGTATCATATAGTCAGAGGCCTTTACGAAATAAGGGGACGGCAGGTGCTTGTTCCACTTCACGTGCTTGCAGAAAGCCTTTTCCATTTTCAGGTCGCTGATCTTGTCCCTGTCGGCGTACCAGTTGATGAGGCCGTCGCAGCCTATGGAATAGACTGAGAAGACGTTGGCTCCAAGGGGAACGTCCGCCTGGATTGATCCGCAGGTGCCTATGCGAAGTATGTTCAGGGTGCGGTGCTCGGGCTTGATCTCGCGGGTATTGAAGTCTATGTTGGCTAGGGCGTCCAGTTCCGTCATCACTATGTCGAGGTTGTCGGTGCCAATTCCGGTGGAAAGGGCGGTAACCCTCTTGGAATTGTAGGTTCCGGTGATGGAGACGAATTCGCGGGAGGCGTTGCGGCACTCTATGTTCTGAAGGTATTTGGCTATTATGTCAACCCTGGCGGGGTCTCCTACAAGTATTACGTCGTCGGCCAGTTGCTCGGGCTTCATATGGAGGTGGAAGGCCGATCCGTCCGAGTGGATTATCAGTTCTGATTCGGGAATTCTCATATCGTGTTTAATTTGCGGTCATAGCAAAATTAGCATATTATGCCGATTTTTCCTATTATTGCAGGACTTAAACTGACCGTTATGTGGCAAAGGATTCAAACATTATATCTGGCCCTGGCTTGCGGCATCGTAGCAGCCTTGTTCTTCAGTCCCCTGGCCGTCGCAATCGGTGACGGAGGCGCTCAGGAAACCATCTATTTCACTGACAACGTATATTTCCTGTGCCTTATGATTTCCATCGCCCTGGCAAATCTGCTGGCTCTTGTCCTGTTCAAGCACAGAGGCTTGCAGATGAGGGTGACGGTGATTGCCGGCCTGCTGCTCCTGGGCTTCCAGATCTGGCTTGCCGTCAGGTACTTCACCGCTCCGGAGGGCATCGTCTTCAAGTTCACGGCAATTCTGCCGCTGGTGGCCGCCATCCTTGACTTCCTGGCCCTGCGCGGCATCCTCGCCGACCAGTTCCTCGTCGAAAGCTACGGCCGCCTCCGCTCCTCCAAAAAGAACCGTCGCTAGCGGGAATTGAAGCGGGCGAGGACGCTGGACTCGTAGGTCTTGGTGACGGGGATGGGGTCCATGCCGTCTATGTCAAGGCGGAGTTCATAAGAATCCTTGACACGATAAAGGACCTCCACGTGAGACATATTCACGATGTACTTGCGGTGGCAGCGGACAAGGTCGCTGTCCGCAAAGCTCTCCTCCACCGTCTTCAACTTGCACCGCAGCATATACTGCTTCAGCATCCCGTCGTTGTCGCGGTACCAGACCTTAATGTAATTGTCATCAGACTCGATGTAGTATAGATTGGCGGCGGTGATGGAAAGCTTCATAACCCCGCTGTTGTCGAACAGAGTAATCTTCTGGCCGCTCTGGGGTGTGAAAGTCTCGTCAGAGACTACGTTGCCGTAGTTCATCAGCCTGATCACGTTGTCCTTCTCCTGGAGGGAGAAATACAGTCCCGCAATCAGGTGAGGCGGAGCCAGGGCGAAAACGGCCTTTACAAAGGCGTCCCCCAGTATCTGGAAGCATTTCTCAGGACTCTTGAGAAATATGTATAGCAAACTGATGAAAACGGCCTCCAGCAGACACCAGACAATATATTTCAGGTATGTAGGAGCAGACCTGCGGCTTACTCTGTAAAGGATGAAACGGCTTAATACCAGAATGAGGGTTGCAAGAATGAAAAAAGTATTCCCGGGATATGGAACGGCCAGCAGGATAAAAACGGTGGCGAACAACAGGGTGAACACCACTATAGCAGTCATCTGATACTTGCCCAGGAGGTAGCCCGGGACCTTGCCGCTCAGGGAAAACATATGCAAATATATTAATTTTTACTAACTTTGTGGTCTATACACATTTATACCCATATGAGTATGAGCAAAAGAGTAGTAGTTACCGGCCTTGGGGCCATCACCCCGGTCGGAAATGACGTAAAGACGTTTTGGCAGAATCTGCTTGACGGAGTCTGCGGAATAGATAATATCACTGAGTTCCCTACTGACGAACTGGAAGTCAAGATAGGAGGCAAGATAAGAGACTTCGATCCTGAGAACTACGGAATGGACAAGCCGTTCTACCGCAAGCAGGACAAATTCACGGTCTATGCAATGGCCGCCGCGTGGCAGGCCATGCAGGATTCCGGCCTCAACGCCCAGGAAGGCGAAGGCCAGAACATAGACCCGTTCAAGCTGGGCGTTTACGTAAGTTCCGGAATCGGTGGTTTCGAGACCATCTACCGCGAGACCCAGAAAATGTTTGAAGATCCCTCCGGACGCTGGGTATCCCCCAACTTCATCCCCACAATGATCTCCAACATAGCCGGAGGCCAGATTGCTATCAAGTTCAACGCAAGAGGCTCCTGCATTGACATCCTCACCGCCTGCGCTTCATCCACCCACTCCATCGGAGAGGCCTACAGGAACATAAAGGAAGGATACTCCGACGCCATCATAGCAGGAGGATCCGACCATTGCACCATCCCCATAGGACTGGCAGCCTTCAACAACTGCAAGGCCATCACCAAGGAGCCCAACCCCAAGCACGCTTCCCTGCCGTTCAACGCCGACCGCGGCGGATTCGTAATGGCAGACGGCGCAGCTGTGGTCATACTTGAGGAATACGAGCACGCCAAGGCCCGCGGAGCCAAGATCTATGCCGAGATAGTAGGCTACGGCAGTACTTGCGACGCATACCACGCAACAGCTCCGCGTCCGGACGGAACCACCCAGGCAAGATGCATCTCCGACGCCCTTGCAGAGGCCAAGTTCGACCCCGCAAAGGACTGCGTCTACATCAACGCCCACGGAACCGGAACCCGTCTGAATGACGTTTCAGAGACCAAGGCATACAAACTGGCGATGGGAGATTTCGCATACAAGTGCCACATCTCCTCCACCAAGTCAATGCACGGACATATGTTCGGTGCTACAGGCGCGGTAGAGGCCATAGCCACAGTCCTGGCAATCCAGAACGGCATCATTCCTCCCACAATCAACCTGGACAACCCCGATCCCGAGTGCGACCTGGACTACACCCCCAACAAGGCAAAGAAAGCCGAGATCACTCTCGGCCTCAGCGATTCCTTCGGATTCGGCGGCCACGACGGCTGCCTCGCCTTCAGGAAAATCTAAATTGACACATCAAATAGAGTTCAACTGGCCTGCGAAAGCGGCCAGTTTTTCTATTTCCTCCGCCTCAAGCGCGCGGGAATAGATTCTGAAGTCGGCTATGCAACTGTCGTGCAGGTAGTTGTCCCCCTTGAAAGCAGGACGGCCGAGCCAGTTGAATGTCGGCGCCTGGGCGAAATTCTGCGTGAGTTCAGGCATTGAGTCGTTGGTGCCAATAAGTTCGCCGTCTATGTAGAGGACGCCCAACTCGTCATCCTGCGTGTACAGCACGTGTATCCACTTTCCCGTCTCGGAGCGGGCCCTCTTCATGATGATGGATTCGTTGTTGTATCCGCCGACGCTGGTCTCTACCCTCTGCTCGTTTATCCTGTAGGCGAAATAGCGTCCGGTCTGAGGACCGCAGAACTCTTCGGTAGAGAACATCCAGACAAAGTATCCGTATCCGGGGAACCTGGGATTCACGTCTGTACGGTAATATACTGACACAGTGAAATCTTCCAGGGTAGAGAGCAACTGCCCTGCCTTTGCGCCCATATCCAGGTACGATGTTTCTTCGGCCAGATTGAGAACCTTGTATCCGCCAAGGTCGGCAATCTTAGCCCCGTTCAACATAGTTGCGTCTACACCGGAGCCGGAGGCGTCCTTGACGACATTCCCCTGAACATCTTCGAAATTGTAATGGAGTACCAGCGAAGGGTCTTTACGCTGTCCGCAGGAAAGCATAAGCAGTGCTGCAGCGGCTATGGCTGCAGTCTTGAAAATATGTGCGTTCATATAGGGTAGGATTAATCTCCGGCTTCCTTGAGCCTTTCTGCATTCTCGGCAACCTGCAGTTGCTCTATGCATTCCTGGATGTCGCCGTCCATGAATACCGGAAGGTTGTACATGCTCCAGTTGATTCTGTGGTCGGTGACACGGCCCTGAGGATAATTGTAAGTACGGATCTTGGCAGAACGGTCGCCGGTGGAAACCATTGTCTTGCGCTTTGCCGCGATTCCGTCCAAATACTTCTGGTGCTCCAAATTGTAGAGCCTGGTTCGAAGTTCTTCAAAAGCACGGTCCTTGTTCTTGAGCTGGGAACGCTCTTCCTGGCACTGGACTACAAGTCCGGAAGGAATATGGGTGAGGCGGACTGCGGAATAGGTGGTGTTGACTCCCTGACCTCCCGGGCCTGAAGCGCAGAAGAGGTCGAGGCGGATGTCGTCCCAACTGAGGTCTATGTCAAACTCTCCGGCCTCGGGGAACACTGCGACTGACGCCGCTGAGGTCTGGATCCTGCCCTGGGTCTCTGTCTGGGGCACTCTCTGAACACGGTGTACGCCGCTTTCGTATTTCATCACGCCATATACTCCGTCGTTTCCGCTGAGTTTGAAGACTATCTGCTTATAGCCTCCGGAAGTGCCGGGAGCCTGGTCTGTAACCTCCAGTTTCCAGCCTCTCTTCTCGGCAAACTTAGCATACATCCTGAAAAGGTCTCCGGCAAAGATGGCAGCCTCGTCGCCGCCGGTACCGCCGCGGATTTCCACCATGGCGTTCTTGGCGTCGTCAGGGTCGGCAGGGATGAGCATCAGCTTTATGTTCTGCTCCATCTCCGGAATCTTGGGCTCTATCTCGCCTATCTCTTCCCTGGCCATCTCACGCAGTTCATCGTCCTTCTCATTGAGGAGGATGTCCTTTGCGGATGCCAGGTCTTCCAGCATCTTCTTATATTGGAGGCCTGCGCGGATAATTGGTTCAAGTTCTTTGTAATCCTTGTTCAGCTGCACGAACCTTTTCATATCCGAAACCACTTCCGGATCTGAGAGCTGTGCCTGGAGATTGTCAAACTTGTCCTGCAGGCTAAGAACCTTGTCTAATAATGTATTCTCTGCCATATGTCTTCTTTAGTCCTGCAAAGATAATAAAAATCATCCTATTCCGACTATATGCCTGATGGCAGTCTGGGCGCAGACGCACCCGAAGACGGTAGGAAGATAGGAGATGGTGCCCACCTGGGATTTCTTGTTGCGAGTCTCTTCTATGATGATGGCATCTTTCCTGGGCACCTCGGTAGAGAACACTGCCGGGAAACCGGTCCTGATGCCCAGTCTGCCCAAGCGCTTGCGCAGCATATGTGCAAGAGGGCATTCATAGGTCTTGGAAATGTCGGCCACGCGCACCGCAGTGGCGTCCAGTTTGGCCCCGGCTCCCATCGAGGACACCATGGGAATGCCAGCCGAGAGGCAATGCTGTATAAGAGCAATCTTGGGCGAGAGTGTGTCGATGGCGTCCACCACAAACAGTTTCAGGTTCGGAAAAAGGGAACCCAGTATATCGGACACATTTTCTTCTGTCAGATAATCCTCCACAGTTACCAGGTCCAGGTCCGGATTAATGTCCTTGAGCCTGTTGCCAAGAACCTGTGTCTTTGAAAGCCCCACCGTAGAATGCAGGGCAGGAAGCTGGCGGTTGATGTTGGATTCCGACACGCAGTCCGAGTCTATGAGGGCGATATGGCCTACAGAGGCACGGGCAAGCATTTCCGCCGCGGCGGCTCCCACTCCCCCGCAGCCCACCACGGCAACGGCCGCGGCGCGCAGCCTGCCCAAGCCCTCCGGCCCGAGCATCAACTCGGTACGCTCAGTCCAGGCCATGGATTAGATGCTGAAGTTGTGATAATGCGGGCCGAAACGCTCGAAAGCCTGCCTGTCAAGCATCTCCCTGTCATCAGGATGGGCTATGCTGATGAGAAGCTTTGCGCGCTCCTGCAAGGGCCTTCCGTAGAGATCGACCGCGCCGTATTCGGTAACTATCCAGTGCGCGTCAGCTCGCGGCGTGACAACACCGGCGCCCGGATTCAGCTCGGCCACTATCTTGTTCTTACCCTTTAGGGTACGTGACGCAAAGGCAGTTATGGACTTGCCTCCCTTGGACATAGTGGCTCCGCGTACGAAATCCAATTGCCCTCCGGTGCCGGAGAAGATGCGCGTGCCTATGGAATCGGCGCTTATCTGTCCGGTAAGGTCAACCTCCGTAGCGGAGTTGATGGCCTTCATATGCGGATTTCGGGAAATGATCCAGGGGTCGTTGGTATACTGGATGTCCTTCATAAGGACTCCCGGATTGTCGTTGATGAAAGAATACAGTTCCTTGCTTCCCAGAAGGAAAGACGCAACGACGCAACCTTTGTCTATGGCCTTGTTGGCTCCGTTTATGACACCGGCCTTGATGAGCCTCATAAGCCCGTCAGCGAACATCTCTGTATGCAAACCCAAGTTCTTGTGGCCAGACAGCTGGGCTGCAAGGGCGTTAGGCAGCGCACCTATTCCCATCTGGATGCAGTCTCCGTCCTCCACCAGTGCGGCGCAGTTACGGCCTATGATCTCTTCCGTAGGTGTAGGCACAGCAAAATCCTTTGTCACAAGAGGAGAGTCATCCTCCACCAGGTAGTCGAAACTGCTTATGTGGATGAGGTCTCCGTGTGCGAACGGCACGTTGGGATTGACCACGGCGATGCGCAGCTCAGCGCTTTCAATGGCTGCTATGGAGCAGTCTACAGACGTTCCTAGGGAGACATATCCGTTCTCGTCCGGCAGGGAAACCTGCACCAGGGCGGCGCCCAGTTTTATCACTCCGCTGCGGTACAGTGCCTGGCTCTCACCAAGGTGTACTGGCAGATAGTCGGCGTAGCCGGTGTTTACGTTGGCGCGCACGTTAGGTCCCACGAAAAAGCCCTGTTCAGTGAAGATACCTTCATATTTAGGCTCGGAATACGGAGCCGGACCCTCTGTATGGAAATGGTGGAACTTCAAGCCCTTTATGTCTCCCGCATCGGCGCGGCGGCACAATGCCTGGATAAGGATGTGGGGAACGCTTGCAACACTGCTCAGATGGATGTGACTGTTGGACTTTATATGGCTGACAGCCTCGTCGGCAGTCACGAAACGGATTGGATTCATCGAACTAAAATTCTATCTTTACGCACAAATTTAAGAAATAATTGATGCATTCAAAAGAAGAAAAACTCCGGGCCTTCGAGCGCCTGTTGGACATAATGGACCAGTTGCGTGAAAAATGCCCCTGGAACGCCGCACAGACAATGGAATCCATCCGTCCCCTCACAGAAGAGGAGGTATACGAACTGAGCGACGCCATAGTCAAGGAAGACAAAGCGGCCACCTCCGGTGAGATCGGCGACTTGCTGTACCATATGGTATTCTACTCCAGGATAGCCCAGGAAGAAGGATCGTTCGACATTGCCGACGCCATAAACAAAGTCTGCGACAAGATGGTGTTCAGGCACCCCCACGTATTCGGCCCCGATGCCGGAAAGCAACTCACCGCAAAGGACATAGCAGATACCTGGGAACTGGTCAAGGCCAAGGAGAAGAACGGGAACAAGACCGTGATGTCCGGAATCCCGGACTCGATGCCCGCCATACTCAAGGCACTATCGATGCAGGAGAAAGCCCGAGGCTGCGGCTTCGACTGGGAGAAGCGCGAAGACGTCTGGGACAAAGTCCACGAAGAACTGGGCGAAGTGGAGGAAGCCTGCGCCCAGGGCGATCCCGAGCATATGAAGGAAGAATTCGGAGACCTTCTTTTTGCGGCCATCAACGCCTCCCGCCTATACGGCATAGACCCTGAAACGGCTCTGGGATACACTTGCTCCAAGTTCAGGCGCCGTTTCACCTATCTGGAAGAGAACACTATTAAGAAAGGCATCAAGCTGACAGACCTGACCCTTGCCCAGATGGACGAGATATGGGACGAAGGAAAGGCTAAAGGCCTTTAGCCTCGGGGACGAAGAAGGAGAAATGCACGCGCCCGTACACGCGTTCCTTAACAAAACAGGGATGCTCCCTGAAAGAATGCTCCGAGCCATGCTCCAGGATGAAGTAGCACTCGGGATGCAGGATGCCGGCGTCCAAAACCTTATCAGGCAGGCTCTGCAGATTATCCAGAGCATAAGGCGGATCGGCAAACACGATATCGAATTTCTCGTGACAGAGGGGCAGGAAGTCGAAGACGTTGTCCCTAATCATAGTGACGTTGTCCAGGCCCAGGCGCCTGGCTTCTGTCTTTATGAAGGAGGCGTTCTCGCGCAGCATCTCCACGCAATAGACCCTTGACGCGCCGCGCGACGCGAACTCGAAAGCGACGGCGCCGGTGCCTCCGAACAGATCCAGCACTTTCAGATCCTGGAACTCGTATTCGTTGTTGAGAATATTGAAAAGCCCCTCGCGGGCATAATCCGTGGTGGGCCTGGCCTTGTACCCTGCGGGAGGGTTTATAGTGCGTCCCTTGAGTCTTCCGCCTATTATCCTCATAAGCGTTCCACAGATTTAAGGTAGCGGTACATAGACAGTTTCTCTTCCCTGGTGAGGGGTGAGAGGAAGTACACAGAGGACATCTCCAGGTTCATCTGGAGCGACTTCATCACATTGAATATGAAATACTGGGCAGTGGAGAACGCGGGAGCCCTGAAAACGTTGGCGAACAGCAGTTCCTCTCCCTTGGCCACGGCAAGGTGCAGCCATCCGGACTTTATAGAGGCTACGGTCTTGTAATGCTCCGGGCAGCGGCCAAGCGCCTTCAGCACATTGTATAATTCGGGCACTTCCGCCCCGGCGTAGACCAGGGTGGAGTCATATTCGGGAAGATCCGCTGTATGTACTTTCTCGGCGGCGTCCAGCGAGGCTACCTCAGAAAGAAAGCACCTTGGGCCGTATTCCCCGCAAAGACGGGTAGGCACCAAGGTGCATTTAGGTATTTGATCCATAGGATTACTCCCAGTTACCTGCGTTGTTGTTAGGTGCGGTGATGCTTCCTACCTGAAGACCCTCATAGCGGTTCATGTCTCTCTGCTCGGCGTCAAGGTTGATGCGGAGCTGGTTGTCCATTCCCTTGAGAAGGGACTTGTAAGGCATCTTGGCCTCGAAGAGAGGAACGGGCACGCCGGATACGGTCTTTACAATTTCTTCCATCTGAACCTTGTCTCCTCCGGAGAAGGGGATCACGTCAAGCTCGTCGACCTTGAAATCAGGACGGTTGAGGAAGAGGGTGTCCCTTACGGGAATCTTGTTGGCAACGGTGAATACCAGGTTGTTGTCTCCTGCCAGGTATGCCTGGTAGAGAGCCTGGTTGAGCTCATTGCCCTTGAGGTTCTTGAAAGTCTTCTTTACAGCGTCTGTGTGGGCTACTGCCACAGAGTCGTCTGCTGAACCGATCTGCATTATTACAGACATGTCGCCAGTCTTGTAATACTGCTTGAGTGAGTCGATTGCAGGAGCGAATTTTCCATATTCACCCTTGTATGCAACCTGAAGGGTACGGATATCCTTCATCTGCTGTACGGCTATTCCCTGACGGTAATCCTTCTCTTTGTTGAAGTTAACAGGCTCCATAATGCTGCTTACGATAACGTAAACCAGAAGGACGATGATGGCAGGGAGAACCAACCAAGTCAAAAGATTTTTTAATACCTTGTTCATATCTTGATTTTACTTTTAATTCTAAATCCAGACAAAGTTAAAAAAATGATTTCTGAAATGCAATAATCTTGTTAAATTTGCCCTTGAAAAAAAGAATAAAGATGCAGGCTTTATCCGCACAGAAGATCTCAACCCTCAATTCGCTGATTGACAATGCCGACGTGATATCCGTCGTCACTCACACGCATCCGGACGGCGACGCGCTGGGAAGCGGACTGGCGGTTAAGATTTACCTGGAGCAGGTAAGGGGAAAGAAGGTTTTCTTCTGCCGCGAAGACAACTACAGCCGTTCGCTGGACTTCCTTTTCACCAGCGCCGACAAAGAGAACGAAGCCTTCCTGCAAAGCGACGAAAGGCAGTACAGGAAAGCCCTCCAAAACTCCGACCTCATCTTCTGCGTCGACTGCAACTCTTTCTCCAGGACAGAGAAATTCCAGAAAGTCTTCTCCGGCTCCAAGGCCCCCAAGATACTCATAGACCATCACCTGAATCCCGAGACCGAAGCCTTCGACCTCTGCTTCTCCGAGACTGAGATATCCTCTGCAAGCGAGCTCGTGTTCAATGTCCTCAAGGCGATGCCCGACGTGGAAGGAAACCTGGAGAAACTGCCTGCAAGATGCCTCACTGCAATCCTCACGGGCATCACCACCGACACCAACAACTTTGCCAACTCCGTATACCCTTCCACCCTTTCGGCCGTCTCCGAACTGATGGCCGCCGGCGTGAACCGCGACTCCATAATAGAGCACGTATACAACGAATATCCCGAAGGGAGGATCCGCCTCATCGGGCAGCTCCTGAGCGAAAGCCTCACAATCACCCCCGAGGGAGGTGCGTATATGATCCTCACCCGCAAGATGCTCCGCAAATACCAGCTGGAAGAAGGCGACACCCAGGGAATCGTCAATATGCCCCTGGCCATCAAGGACGTGAAACTGAGCATCCTCCTGCGCGAGGAGCCCCGTCATTTCAGGGTGTCCATACGTTCCAAGGAAGGAGTATCCGCAAACCAGATGGCAAAGGATTATTTCCACGGAGGCGGACACGAGAAAGCCGCCGGAGGCAAGTTGCTCTGCCAGAGGGACATCCTGGCCAAATTCAGGGCCGGAGCATACCTGAAGCGTAGCATAAAGGCCTTCCTGGGCGCGCTGATGCTGTGTTTCTTCGTCATTTCCTGCAGCAAGGCGGACAACGGCTACGACAGCCAGCTGACCTCCATTACTGAATATGTGAACAAGCAGATAGAGGACAATCCCGATTATACTGCCGAATACTCCGGAGACATCGTCAGGCTCACAGTCCAGCCCGGAGAAGGAGAAGCAGTCAGAGAAGACGGGCTCGTCAAGATGTTCTATGCGGGCTACATCTTCAACAAGGGGATATCCTCGGCCTATCTTTTCGCCACCAACCACCTTTCCACCGCCCAGTCTGCAGGCTGGATACTGAGCGGGGCCGACTACGAGAACGGCACCGTGGTGGACCTTTCTGACAAGAATCTGGTGGAAGGGTTGCGCAAAGGTCTCCTGGGGGTCCGTCCCTCAGAAGAATGTTATGTCATTTTCCCGGCCCGGTACGGAATGGGGGACAAGATTGTCGGCACGATTCCTGCAGGCTCCCCCCTTATTTACAGAATCTGGGTCATAGATGTTGAAAACAAGTAGATACCATATGAGAAAATTACTGTTACCTGTCCTTCTGGCGGCGGCTCTCGCAGGCGGCTGCGCAAAGAGCACCCAGGAAGGTCCCAACGATTCAGAAATCCGTTTCTACGAGAGTTGGGTCATATCCCAGAGGGCAAAGCATCCCGAATACTTGTGGAAAGAGACTCCTCTCGGAAGCTATATCCTTGAAGAAGAGACAGGCACCGGCGCCCTCGTTGGAGATTACGAGGCATCACCTTTCGTTAACGTGTCATACGTGATAACCGACCTTGACGGAAACATCATCCTGAGTACATCGGAGCAGGATGCCAAGAAACTCGGGACCTTCGAGTACCGGAACTACTACGGCCCGCACGTCGTTTTCAGGGGCGAGGGCAGCTGCACCGCCGGAGAGAACGACCTCCTTCAGGGAATGAGGGTCGGAGGTACCCGCCGGGCAGTCGTTCCCGGATGGCTGATGACTTCAGCACGTTATGACAACGCTTCCGACTATATGAAGGTGTCAGGCAGCAGTTCCGCAATCTACACCATCTCTGTCAAAGACGCTTTCTCCGACGTAAACAAGTGGCAGGTCGACTCCCTTGAGAAGGCCGTGAAGAGGCTCTACCCTTCCGCCTCGCTCGACACTACCGGAATGTACGGATTCTACTACTACCAGCTGACTCCGCCCACAAATCCTGGCGAAGTGATGAACTCTGGCGACAAATTCGACATCAACTACACCGGTTTCCTGCTGAACGGCCATATATTCGACAGCACCGACGAGATTGTCTGCAAGGACAACAACCTTCCAGAGAAATCTTCCTATGGTCCCGTCTACATCAGCTGGAACGACGAATTCAAGCAGATTACTATGGGAAGCGAAGGCAGCACCCCCGTCGAGGGCTTCGCCTATGCCATTTCCAAGATGAGACCAGGTGAGAAGGGCGTGGCTTTCTTCTTCTCCAACCTGGGATACATGTACAACGGATCAGAACCCACCATTCCGCCATACTGTCCGCTCGCATTCGAGATAGAGATGGTCGGAAAGCACTCCAACTAGTTTACAATGGCAGGGATAGCGGCACCTACCGAACTGGGAACCAGAAAGATAGGTTCCCTTCTGAGGATGTACGCGGTACCGGGCATCATAGCCCAGACCGCGGCTTCTCTGTACAATATGGTGGACAGCATCTACATCGGGCACATAAAGGATGTAGGTTCCTACGCCATATCGGGACTCGCCGTGACCTTCCCCCTGATGAACCTTTCCTCAGCCCTCGGCACGCTCGTGGGCGTAGGAGGAATGACCTTGATGTCGGTTCTTCTGGGACAGAAAGATTACGACAACGCCAACAAGGTGCTCGGAAACGTGCTCACCCTGAACGTAGCCATAGGACTTCTTTTCACGGTTTTCACCCTGATCTTCCTTGAGCCCATCCTGCGATTCTTCGGAGCCAGTGACATCACACTCCCCTTCGCAAGGGAATATATGACAATAATCCTCCTCGGAAATGTCATAACCCATCTGTATTTCGGACTCAACGGCGCCATCAGGGCAAGCGGAAAGCCCAAGATAGCGATGGGCCTGACGCTGTTTACGGTTACGTCCAACGCCATCCTGGACCCTATCTTCATATTCGCTTTCGGACTGGGAATCAAGGGCGCGGCGCTGGCCACCATCCTCTGCCAGTTCATGGCCCTGACCTACTCCTTCCGCTTCTTCCTGGACAGGAGCAGGGTTCCGCACTTCCCCAAGGGCCTGTTCAAGCTTGACTGGAGGATAGCCAGGCAGTCGCTGGCCATAGGCCTGGGGCCTTTCCTGATGAACGCGGCCGCCTGTATGGTGAACCTGTTCGTGAACCAGCAGCTCAGGAAATATGGAGGGGACCTGGCGATTGGCGCGTACGGAATCGTGAACCGCATCAGTTTTATGTTCATAATGATTGTGATGGGATTCACCCAGGGACTGCAGCCTATTGCGGGATATAATTACGGAGCAAGGCAATACAGCAGGGTAAGGGAGATTTTCATGCTTACAAGCAAGTGGGCCATTCTGACCACCTCGATATGCTTCCTGATTTCGGAACTGATTCCCGGGGCGGCGGTCAGCCTTTTCACAAACGACCCCTACCTGCTGGGTCTCGCCGAAAAGGGCCTGCGTACAATAAACCTTATGATGCCGCTGGTGGGATTCTCTATGGTTACCACCACCTTTTTCCAGTGCCTGGGAATGGTGAATAAATCCATCTTCCTGTCACTGTCCAGGCAGCTCATATTCCTTCTTCCCCTGTTGTACCTCCTGCCGCTGGAGTTCCAGGAGAAGGGAATCTGGATGAGCTTCCCTATAGCCGACGCCATTACCATAGTAATCTCGGCTCTGTTTATAGCCGCACTGTTCAAGAAATTCTCCAGACTGAATGACGGGGACGACCCGTCCATCCTTGGAAGCAACATAAAATAGCGCTATGGAAAAACACATACTGATAACCGTGGGACGACAGTTCGGCAGCGGCGGGAAACCTGTAGGAGACGCCCTGTCAGAGAAACTCGGAATTCCCGTGTATGACAACGAACTCATTACTGAAGCCGCAAAGCAGAGCGGCTACAGCCCTGAATTCTTTATCCGCAGTGACGAGAAGAAGCGCAGTTTCTTCCTTGCGAACCTGTTCGGAGGCAACAGTTACAGCCGCAATATGATAGGCGACGCCGAACTGTTCCGAATCCAGAGCGAGACCATCCGCAACCTTGCCTCGCAAGGCAGCGCCATATTCGTCGGACGGGCCTCGGACTATGTCCTTAGGGATATGAAGCCCCTCAACGTATTCATCAGCGCCACTATGGAATCCCGCATCAAGTTCGTCTGCGAACGCGACGGCGTCACTCCGGACGAGGCGGTGGACATAATAGACAAGCGTGACCGCGACCGCATCAGGTACTACAATTTCTTCACCCAGAGGAACTGGGGCGCCGCATCCAATTACGACTTGTGCATAAACAGGTCCGCCCTCGGAACCCAGAAGACAGCCGACCTCATAATAGAGTTCGGCAGATTGATTGGCAAAATATAAATGAAGACAGCCGTGAAAATACTGCTTTGCCTTGCAGCGGGGGTGTGCATCGCCTCCTTCACCCTGCTTAACCCCCTCCGCAGCGCCAGAGCCGCCGAGGAGGAGCCCGAGGTGCAGCACATCCCCGTAGTGCTCAACAACGTCCTCACCAACGAGATGTCCGACATAATGGAACTGGAGGGCATGGACGCCGAGTTCAGGCACTTCCTGCGCCAGTGGCAGATACACGGCGCCTCCCTTGCCATAATGCGCAACGATTCGCTGGTTTACGCCAAAGGCTACGGCGATGCGGACCTGGACCACAGGCCCGTCACGCCAGGCACCATTTTCAGGCTGGCTTCTGTCTCTAAACTCATCACCGCAATTGGGATCATGATCCTGCAGGAAAGAGGTATGCTGAGCCTGGACGACAAGGTGTTCACCCCTCAGGGTATCCTTGGAGATGAGCCGTACACAGGTTCCATAACTGACAGGAGATATTTCGACATTACAGTAGAGCAGCTGCTGCGCCACAGCGCAGGACTCGCCAACGGCAGCGGCGACCCTATGTTCAACACCCGCGCCCTGATAATACGCAACCACTGGGACGTCCCGCCGGATGCTGCCACTCTTTCACAGCATGTCCTTTCCTGGCGTCTGGGCTACGATCCCGGCACCTCGTCCGATTATTCCAATTACGGCTACCTGCTGCTTTCAATGATAATAGAGAAAGTGACGGGAGAGAATTACGAGAGATGGATCAGGGAGAACGTCCTGTACCCTGCCGGATGCTTCGACATGCACATAGGGAAGAATTCTTACGATCAACGCTTCCCCAACGAGACCAGGTACTTCCCCACCCGCACCGAGGGGAAAGTACAGAAGTACGACAACAGCGGCCAGATGGTAGAGCGGGTATATGGAGGCAACGACATTTCCGCCCTGCTGGGAGCCGGCGGCTGGGTGGCCTCCGCACCCGAAATCGCAAAACTGGTGGCTTCTATTGACGGCAAGGACGAGGTGAAGGATATAATCAACGAAGCGAGCATCTCCCAGATGACCACCCCTACAGACAGCGTTACGTTCGCCATCGGATGGGTGGACACCAAGGAGACGGGAGAATGGACCCGCACCGGCACCCTTTCCGGCACGTCCGCCCTCATAAAGTGCTATCCGGACGGAGAATGCTGGGTGTTCATCACCAACACCGGAACCTATCTCGGAGCCAGATTCTCACGTGAGACCTCCGCCCTGTTTGCAAGAAGCAGGGAGGAATTCTCCCCCCTGCTTCCTAAAAGAAATCTTTTCTATAAAGAATAATCTTACTTGACGAACATTGCAGCCTCTGCAATGGAGTTCAGCTTGGTATCCACGCTGTCTGCACGGCTGGCAAGGATACAAGGAGCTGTTGTTCCCACGAGCATACCTGCCTGACGTACGCCTGAAGCCAGTTTTGAATTGGTCTTCCAGAATACGTTGGCGGACTCGATGTTGGGGAAGAGGAGGCAGTCGGCGTCGCCGGCTACGGGGCTCTTGAGCTTCTTGATCTGTACTGACTCCTGGTCTATGCAAACGTCCAGTGCCAGAGGGCCGTCGCCTATGCAGGCACCCAGCTGTCCGCGGTCGGCCATCTTGGCCAGCATTGCGGCCTCGATGCAGGCAGGCATAGAGTCGAGCATCTGCTCTGAAGCAGCTACGAATGCAATCTTAGGAGTGGCGATGCCGAATGACTTGGCAACACCCAGGAGGAATCCTGATATCTTCACCTTCTGGCGGAAGTCCGGCTGGGGAACTACTGCCATGTCGCTGAGGAACATAAGCTTGGGATAGAGAGGGTTCTCTATGATTCCCACGTGGCTCAGAAGGCCCTTTGCGGGAAGAAGACCGGTCTCTTTGTTGAGGATGGCGCGGAGGAACTTATCGGTGCTGCACAAGCCCTTCATAAGCATGTCGCCCTGACCGTCGTGTACAAGCTGTACGGCCTGTGCCACAGCCTTCATCTCGACAGGATTGTTCACGATCTCGAACTTATCCACGTCCATGCCGTTCTGTGCGCATACTTCCTTGATCTTGGCCTCGTCTCCAACAAGAGTGGCCTTTACGAATCCCATCTCTACGGCCTTGTATGCGGCCTCGATACTGTGCTCGTCTACGCCCCAGGCAACTACGAGCCTCTTACATACGCCTTTAGCCTTAAGCTCGGCGAATACATCATCAAATTTAGTTATCATATGTGGTCGATTATTGATTATTCTTCTGCTTCCTGTACAAGATGCATTGTGTCGCGTGCAATCACGAGCTCTTCGTTGGTGCTTACGACTGCGACCTTGATCTTGGAGTCAGGCAATGAAATGATGGCGTCGCCGTGTGCGGCGGCGTTGGTCTCATAGTCGAAGGCGAGCCCCAGGAACGCGAAGTTCTCGCATACCCTGCGGCGCAGGCGGGCGTTGTTCTCGCCGATACCGGCAGTGAAGACGATGAGGTCTACGCCGGACATCTCGGCTATGTATGATCCTATGGTCTTGATGACCTCGTGGGTGAACACCTTGAATACCAGTTTAGCGCGCTGGTCGCCCTCTTCTGCCTTTACATTGAGGTCGCGAACGTCGGAAGAATATCCTGAAAGGCCCAGGAAGCCGCTCTTCTTGTTCATGAGCTCTGTCATCTGGTCCGGAGTGAGGCCTTCCTTCTTCATTATGTAAGGCACGATGTTAGGGTCAATGTTTCCGCAGCGGGTTCCCATGATGGGGCCAGCGAGCGGGGTGAATCCCATTGAGGTGTCGTGGCACTTTCCGTCCTGCACGGCGGTGATGGAGCTTCCGTTCCCGAGGTGGCAGGTGATGATCTTGGAATTGTTGATGTCAAGGCCGACCATCTTGGCTCCCTTCTGGGCAACGAACTGGTGGCTGGTGCCGTGGGCTCCGTATTTGCGGATATGGTAATCTTTATAATACCTGTAAGGCAGTCCGTACATATAGTTGTACGGCGGCATTGTCTGATGGAAAGCGGTGTCGAACACCACTACCTGGGGCACTGAAGGCAGAACCTGCTGCATGGCCTTGATTCCAAGGATGTGGGCGGGATTGTGGAGAGGGGCGAAGTCGCAGCAGATGCGTATCTTTTCCATCACGTCGTCGTTGACGATGGCGCTTCCGGAGAAGAAGTCAGCGCCCTGCACGATCCTGTGGCCGACTGCCTCTATGTCATCGAAGGACTTGAGGACGCCGTGCTCGGGGTGAACGAGTTCTTCCAGAACAAGCTGCATACCTACTTTATGGTCTTCGATAGGCAGTTCCCTTACTATCTTGTCCTTACCTGCCGGAGTGTGGGAGATGCTTCCCATAGGCAGACCTATCTTTTCTACAATTCCCTTGGCAAGAAGGCTGTAAACATCATCGCTCTTCATATCCAGAAGCTGGTATTTTATTGAAGAACTGCCGCAATTGATAACTAGGATAATCATACTCTGGAATAAACGTTTTAAACGGGCCAAAATTACAAAATAATATGTACTTTAGCAACAACTTGAACTATGGAAAGACTAACTATTCCCTTCGTCGCAGGAGCGGCGGCAGGGGCCTTGTGCGCGCGTTTATGCCAGTTCCCGGCAGCCGCGGCCCCCTTCAGCGGAACATCTCTCTGCCTTACCGCCACGGCGGCTGTCCTGGTGTGCCGTCAACCGGAGCGCAAGGCTCCGTACGTGCTGCTGTTCTTCTTCCTGGGATTCTTCTGCTTCTGCTCCGACTCAATGCTGCCGGAAAGGCTGCTGCCGGACTTTGTCACCGGCTTCCCAGCCAGGGCGGCAGAGCGGCTGCGGGCGCGCATCCTGTCCGTTCCCTACCGGGACGGACGCTGCGCGGCGCTGGTCTGCGCCGTCCTTACCGGGGACCGCAGCCTGCTGGATCCCGCCCTGACGGCGGCGTTCCGCAGCAGCGGAGCCTCCCACATCCTGGCGCTTTCCGGCCTGCATATGGGGCTGGTATGCGCCCTGGCCAGGCGCGGGACGCTGGTCCTGGGCAACAGCCCCACTGCCCGGTACTACCGCTGCGCTCTATGCTGCGGCTTCGCCCTGTTCTACACCATCGCCACCGGAGCCACGGCCTCCGCCCAAAGGGCGTGCATCTTCATAGTCATCAGCGAGCTGGCTGCCGTGAGCCAGCGGAGGCGGAGCTCGCCGGCGCAGAAGCTCAACGCAGCGCTCACGCTGCAGTTGGCCCTGCGCCCGCGGGTAATAACCTCCGCCGCTTTCCAGCTGTCGTATATGGCCATGGCGGGCATCATACTCCTCAACCCCATCCTGCAGGGATGGTTCCCCCAGCCAGTCTCAAAAGCGGGATCACGCTTCAACCTGCCC
>JAGCVB010000059.1 GCA_017962585.1 Bacteroidales bacterium | reverse complement strand
TTGTATAATCTTGACGGACACGAATCCTTCTCCAACAATTACCAGCTGGATTTCAGTACCGAACCGGTGGAAAGGCTCAGCCTTAACTTCACCGCCCGCTATACAGACGCCCGTGCCTGGCAGCCCACTGGAGAAGTGCGCGAGCTGGCGCTTTCCAGCAGATTCAAAGGCGTATTCAACGCCCAGTACAAGACCAGGCTGAGCAAATGGATTTTCGACTTCACCGCCTCTCTCATAGGCTCTGCCAGGGTGTACGATTTTATGGCACAGTGGGACAAAGACCTCTACCCCGACGGCCGCACGCCAACTTATCCTTTACTTTATGCACAAATTACTCGCAGGTTTAATGGATTTGACTTATATTTGGGCGGAGAAAACCTCATGGGCTTCACTCAAAAGTCGCCCATTGTGAGCGCAGACTTTCCTTATTCCCCATACTTTGACGCCGCTTCAGTCTGGGGACCGCTAATGGGAGCTAAGATATACGCGGGCATCCGCATTACTGTATGGAAATAAAAAATACGCTATATGAAAAAGTTATTGAACGTTCTGCTTTCTGTAATTCTGCTTGCTTCTTCTGTAGCATTTGCAAGCCAGGCAAAGACTTCCGTTTCCGGTGACAAAAAGCCCAAGGATACCGTAACCGTAATCTACAACGTCAATATCCACTGCGAGAACTGCGTTGAAAAGCTCACTGACAAACTCTCCTTCCTCAAGGGAATGGAAGACCTTAACATATCTCTTTCCCAGAAAACCGTAGTCATCAAATACGACCCTGCCAAGACGGACGAAGCCACCTTGGTCAAGGCCATTGAAAAATGCGGTTACACCGCCGAGAAGGTCAACCCTTAATCCAAAGTTCTAATTGACCCATTTGTAGCGGTCTACAAGACGGGGCAGGTAGTTCCAGACGCGAGACTGGTTCAGAGGGTCTATGCTCACCGGATCGAGCTGGCGGAAATATACCACGGATTCGGTTTTGGAGTCAAAGATGATGACCGCCGAATCGAACATATTCTTATAAGTCACAGGTATGACAGAACCCAGGGACAAAATGCTCAAGGCCACATCCCTCACTATCTCGCGGGTATAATTCTTCCGGCTGCGGGTGAATCCCCCGCTGACCACGGCCATTCCGTAACGGTGTCCGCTGGCCTTTATGATGTCATTTATCGACTCAGGAATAGGGATGGTCGGAACTAGTTTCTTACGCAGAGGTCTCAATATGTGGTAGAAACCTATCAGTTCCTGAGTGGCATTTCCCATCAGGATGGCATCGTCGGTAATGTGCCAGAAACCGGGCTGGGACATTATGGCGGCCGCCACCATTTCTGATGACTCGCGCGACAATTCGTCGTCTATTACTACCAGTTCATCGTCTGTCAGATATTCGATTACCGACACCGGTTCCAAGAGCACTATGTCGTTGACGGGTTCCTTCAAAGGAGAAGATGCCTCGTATACATTTGCGCAGGACGCGGCGGCAAGTGAAACTGCCGCCAGCAACAACAGAGAAAGACGTTTCATAATTTATTTGATCAGGTTTCCAAGGATGGAACGGGTAATCTGACGCAGGGCTGTTGTGGCACCGGCGGAGATTGCCTTTCCGGCTATGTCCTTGGTAGATGATTTCTTCTTGCCAGTTATGCTCTTTGAAATCTCGTTTCCAATAGAGCGGGTGACCGAAGTGACAATTGCTCCGGCAGCAGCCCCGGCAATGGTCTTTCCGGCCTTCTTTTTGGCGCTTGAACTCTTTTTGGCAGCAGGAGCCTCGCCGTCGTCTGCAGCCTTCTTAGAAGCCTTCTTTGCGGCCTTCTCAACCTCAGCTGCCTGCTTAGCCTGGGCCTCCTCGGCCTTCTGCTTGTCTGCCAGCAGAATTTCGAACGCGCTCTCACGGTCTATGACTTTGTCGTACTTGCCGTAGATGCGGGAACGTTTGATCAGGGTGTCCCTCTGTCCCTCTGTGATAGCGCCTATCTGGCTGAGCGGGAACAGGATGCGGGCCCTCTGCACCACGGCGGGAGAGCCGTCCTCCTGGAGGAACGATACCAGCGCCTCGCCGGTCTTGAGTTCCGTAATCACGTCCTCAGTCTTGAAGTCGGGGTTGACGCGGAACGATTCGGCAGCGGCGCGCACAGCCTTCTGCTCCTTTGGAGTGTAGGCGCGCAGCGCGTGCTGCACCTTGTTTCCAAGCTGTGCCAGAACGGAATCAGGGATGTCGGCAGGATTCTGCGTAACGAAGTATACGCCCACGCCCTTGCTTCGGATGAGGCGTACTACCTGCTCTATCTTGTCTACCAGCGCCTTAGGCGTATCGTCGAAGAGGGTGTGCGCCTCGTCGAAGAAGAACACCAGCTTGGGCAGGTCCATATCGCCCACCTCGGGGAGCTGGCTGTAGATGTCTGAAAGCAGCCACAGGAGGAAGGTAGAGTAGAGCTTGGGGTTCTGCATCAGCTTGTCAGCTGCCAGGACGCTCATTATTCCCTTTCCGCCCTCTGTCTGCATAAGGTCGAATATGTCGAAGGAAGGCTCGGCGAAGAACTTCTCGGCGCCCTGCGCCTCAAGCTGCAGCAGTGCCCTCTGGATGGCTCCTACGCTGCCTGCGGTGACATTGCCGTATGTAGCCTGATACTCGGCAGCGTGCTCCAGGACGTAAACCACCATAGAACGGAGGTCCTTGAGGTCCAGGATCAGCAGGCCCTTGTCGTCAGCCACCTTGAACACTATCTCCAGTACGCCTGTCTGCACCTCGTTAAGGCCCATCAGACGCGCAAGGAGCTGCGGTCCCATATTGGAGACTGTGGTGCGCATAGGATGGCCCTGCTCGCCGAACACGTCGTACAGACGCACCGGGCAAGGCTGGAATTCAGGATTCTCTATGCCGAACTCGGCGCAGCGCTTCTCTATGAAAGAAGACATCGCGCCAGTCTGGCTGATTCCGCTGAGGTCGCCCTTCATATCTGCCATGAAGCAAGGAACTCCTGCCTGGCAGAAACTCTCGGCCAGAACCTGCAGGGTTACAGTCTTACCGGTACCGGTGGCGCCGGCTATGAGGCCGTGGCGGTTGGCCATCTTTCCAATTATGCTGATAGGGCCCTGGGGGCCGTGAGCAACGTATAAACCTTTTTCCTTGTCGAACATATCTATTGTCTTATTTGATTTTCAGCATTGCCTTGCCGCCCTTTCCGTCTATGCATATCTGCAGAGGATTGTCCAGGCGCACGTGGCGGAAATATTCGCCTTCTTCCTTGGCCGGGAGGGCGTCCAGGACACTGAAGTCCAGCAGGTCCTCGTTGGGGCGCGAGTAATGGTCCACATTGATGTAACCCACGTTGAAGGAGGTCAGGTTCTGGAAGAAATGCGTGCCCTGGCTGGGATCTATGCGGAAGTCGTCCAGGGAGGCCTCCACTATGACCTTGGCCTCGGAGATGTCGCTCCACAGCACCGGCACGCCCAGTGACGGGATGCTGGAGCCCCATCGGCCGAAGCCGATGAGCACGTACTGCCTCCCCTCCTTGCGCATCTGCGCATTGAGCGCCGTGATGCTCTTTGCAATCTCGCGCGTCTTGAGCGCGTCGAACTTGTCGGGACGAAGGTAGACGATGTCGCGCACGTTCTCTATCCAGCCTGTGCCCAGGGCGCTGCCCGAAGTGAGGAAGGCCCCTGTGGAATCAACCTCGTTCCAATTTACCACGGCGTTGCGGCTGTCAACCGATATAGGCCTGATCTGCAGAACATTGAAGAGTTTGCGGTTCTCGCTGTCGAGCCTTGCGGCGAACTCTATCTCAACATAGCACTTGATTTCCTTGGCGGCTATGTTCATCAGTTCCTGGATTATCTCCACCAGGGGGAAGGTGTTGTAGCGGAGTATCTGGGCGAAGGTCACATACTTGGGCCCCGCCGGGAAGGTGGAGTCCACTATGCGGCCGTTCTCGAAATCGAAGGTGGAAGCCACGTACTTGAGGTTGCGGAACTTGGTGCATTCGCTGATGGGAATGCGCTCCAGGTTGACGGCGTCGTCAGTGGAAGTCTTGAACCTGTCTGGATGCAAATCCAAGGCGTACATAAACTGCTGGGTATCTGTCATCGTGAGTTCCGGCGTGGAAGTCTGAAGCACGTGCTTGGGATACTTGGGGCAGAAGCGGAGCACCTGGTCTCCATCCACCACGGCCTTTCCGAGTCCCAGCGCCACCTTCACTATTCCATCCCCGGCCTCTTCGTGGCCTATGGGATAGAAGTTCAGGGAGCGGGCCACTCCGGAAAGCGTGGGGAAGAAATAACCGTTGTCCTCGCTTCCGCAGATTTCCTGGATTATGATTCCCATCTTCTCCTCCGAAATCACGTTGCCTGTGGCCTGGATGTAGGAACGGGAAGATGAGTAGTAAACCGAGGCGTAAACGCTCTTTATGGCCTTGGAAAGGAGCCTTATCTGCTGGTCCCGGTTGGCTGAGTGGGGAATCATATAAGTTGAATAGACACCCGCAAATGGCTGATAATAGGAATCTTCCAGTACGGAAGAAGACCTGATAGCCAGCGGTTTGTGGGAATAGCGCAGGAAGACGTCTAGCGCGTCTATGAGTTCCTGCGGCAGACGGGAGGACACGAATTCCGACAGGATTTCGGAGTCCGAAAGGTCTGCGTCTATCACGTATTTGAGGCCGTTGTCCTGAATGAAACGGTCGAAGAATTCGGTGGTGATGACCATTGTGCGCGGAACCATCACACGCACGTCTTCCCAGCGGTCATACAGGTTGTAGCGCTGGAGAATCTGGTACATAAACGCCAGGCCGCGGGCCTTGCCTCCCATAGAGCCGCTGCCCACGCGGGAGAACCAGATGGCGTCGTTGAAGGACTCGGGATCGAAACTTGCCACCACGCCGAGGCCCTGGTTGATTCGATAGTCCTTCACTACCGTCTTCAGGTTCTTGCGGTGCATCTCTATGGAGTCGTCCTTGTCCACGTCCATCGCGGCGAAGGCCTTGCTCAGGGAGAACAATCCCCTGGCCTTGAGCCACTTGGACATATAGTTTGTCTTGGCGAGGTTGCGAAGTTCGTCGTCGCTTATAGTCCTGATAATGCGCTCGAGGCCCAGAAGGTCGCTGGCGCGGGCTATCTCCTCGCCGGTGGTCTTGTTGTGGAGGACGAAGTCTCCGAAGCCGAACTCGGAGCTGATGTAGTCGCTGATGGCCTGGGTGAGGATCTTGGACTGCTTCATCACGAAGCCCACGCCCAGTTCCTTGGCAACCTCGCGCATACTCTCCTGCGAAGACTGCATCAGAATGGGCATCCTGGGGTTGTCGGCGCGGATGAGTTTGCAGAGGTCTACGCCGGCATCCAGTTTCTCGGAGCTCATAGGGTCTCCTTTGTGCAGGACGAAGCCTATGTCGGAGATAACTCCGAGCAGGTTGTCTTTGTACTGGGTATAAAGGGCGACGGCGTCCTCATAGTTGGTGGCCATCAGGATCTTGGGGCGGGAGCGCTTACGGAGCGCCTGTTGCTGCTCGTTGAGAGCCTCGGAGGCGGACGCGCTGTTCTGCTGCAGGATTATCTTGTAAAGCATAGGGAGATAGGTGGAATAGTAGCGCACCGAATCTTCCACCAGGAGGATGGCCTGGACGCCCACCTGCAGCACGTCGTGCGGGGCATTCAACTTGTCCTCCAGGAGCTTTACGATTGCAATTATCAGGTCTGTGGAATTGTTCCAGCAGAAAACATAATCCAAGGCGGAGGAGTCCGCCTCGGCTATCTGCCTGTATATTTCCTTGGAATAAGAGCAAAGCAGTACGATAGGAGTGTTGGGAGCGATTTCCTTCATCTTGCGGGAGAAGTCGAAGACGTTGAGTTCTCCCACGTTGTACATTGTGATGATGAGGTCGAACCTCTCCCCTCTTTCAGCCATCTCAAGGGCCTCAATGGTAGACTCGGCCCTGACGAAGGAAGGCTGGTTGCTCAGGTTCAGCTCCAGGTACTCCCGGGAGATCTTGGGCTCTATGCGCCCGTCCTCTTCCAGGGAGAAAGTATCGTAATTGTTACAAACCAGAAGGATCCGGCGGATCCTTCTGGACATTAACGAACTGCTTTCGATTGTATTTTAAACCATAATAAATTAAACAACGCCCTGGTCAACCATTGCGTTGGCAACCTTTATGAAGCCGGCGATGTTG
>JAGCVB010000058.1 GCA_017962585.1 Bacteroidales bacterium | reverse complement strand
GCCCTGCGCCCGCGGGTAATAACCTCCGCCGCTTTCCAGCTGTCGTATATGGCCATGGCGGGCATCATACTCCTCAACCCCATCCTGCAGGGATGGTTCCCCCAGCCAGTCTCAAAAGCGGGATCACGCTTCAACCTGCCCAAGAAGATATGGGAAATAACGGCGATGAGCCTCAGTTGCCAGGTGTTCACAGCTCCGGTCGCCTACATTCATTTCGGGACATTCCCCAAGTACTTCCTGCTGGCCAACCTCATAGCCCTGCCGCTGACGTCCGTGATGATAAGTCTGGCCGTCCTGGTGATGATACTTCACGGCACAGGCATCTGCCCCGCCTTCCTGGTCAGCGCAAGCGAGGCGGTCATACACGCTCTGATACGTTCGATGGAAATTATCAGCGGGATGTGACCTGGAACCCGTCAGAAGACCAGGTCAGCATCTCTCCCCCTTCGTCATAAACCAGGAAAGCCTCCAGGTCAGGCCTGCCCTGTATGAAAGCCTTGGATTCTTCCAGCCCTATCACCATACAGTAGGTGGCATACGCGTCGGCCGCGGCCGCAGTGGGAGCCTTTACAGTGGCGCTTAGCAGATTGTGCTCCACAGGATATCCGGTACGGGGATCTATGGTATGGGCGTACTTTCTACCGTCCTTCAGGTAGAACTTGCGGTAGTTTCCGGAGGTTACTATACCCTGCGGTTCGGTCGAGCACTCGTACACTCCCTGGAGCATCTCCCCGGGGTTCTCGTTGCCGTCCACGGGGCTGTCAATTCCTATGGTCCAGTTCCGGCGCATAGGATTCAGGCCCTGGCAGTAGATCTCACCTATGTCCACAAGCATATCCTGCACGCCAATTCCACGCAGGTATGAGGCTACCGCATCGCAAGTGTACCCCTGGGCTATAGCATTGAAATTCAGCTTCTTGCCATTCTGGAACATAGCCTCCTGAATCTGGATGGGATCAGGCAGGGAATCACGGGTGAATCCGAATCCCCAGATGTCGAAAAGCGGCGCCGCACCCACGTCGAAGGCCCCGCCGGTCTCTTCCTTGAGGTCTTCAGAAAGCCGGAGTATGTCTATGAACATCTGGTTGAGCCGGACATCCTGGCCTTCGTTGTACTTGCTGAGTATGGAGGACTTATTGTATCCTGACAGGGTGTTGTCCACCTCGGTCAGTATGGAATCCACTGCCATCTGTATTGAACTGGGGCTCGCCGACACGCCCTTGAGGTTCATCTTGACGGTATAGGTACCCCCCTGCGCATAACCGCTCAGGGCTATGTATCTGTCCCTGGAGCAGGACATAATAAAAAGTGCCGTCAACAGCAGCAGATAGCCGTATTTCATTCTGTAATGGTAAAGTATTTGCACAAATTTAGCGGTTTTTCGATTTATAATATGCATATTTGTAATCTAATATAACGATATGAATTTCAATAGGACAATAATAGCCGTACTGGCATTCTGCGCCCTCTCCCTTGCATCCTGCAAGCCAAAGGAAGAAGATACCACCTCCTTCACCTTCCTGGGCAATATTGAAATCGAAGAATACATCCCTTCATTCGTAACACCCGGACAAGTCATAAAGATGACTCCTTCAGGAGTCCGCAAAGATGCTTCCGATCCCGATACACCGGTAATAAAGTACTCCTTCCTGGCCCAGCCGTTCATGACCAAGAGAGATACCACCGACCACTGGGAATACACCATCCCCGACTCCCTCTGCACAATCAGGCTGTCTATATACGCATCGGCCGCCGGCTACTATTCCCAGTCAGCAGATTACGAAATTGTCATCATAGATCCCGCCACGTCGCTCTCCAACTTAGATTACGACCAGGCCGGAGGCGTATTCACAGACCCCCGCGACTCCCGCAAGTACCCCTACACCCAGATAGCCGGAAAGGACTGGATGGAAAGGAACCTTGCCTACTGCGGCTTCGGCAAGGCATATATGAGCATAGAAGATTCAGGATACGACGCAATGACTGACATCTTCGGAATGTACTACACTTGGGAGGAAGCCAACAAGGCCTGCCCCGACGGCTGGCGTCTGCCTTCAGACCAGGACTGGACCGAGATGTGCCAGACTCTGACCGAAGATCCCCTGGAATCCCTGCAGACCTTCCCCGGAATAGCCCCCAAGCTTATGAGCAACGCCCGGCTGAACGACCAGCGCCTGTGGACATACTACACCATAAGCAAACCTGACCCTACGGCGTCCTACATCAACCTGCTTCCCGTGGGCTTCGCAAACATCAGCGAAAAGACCTATTACTTCGAGAGTTCCCTCGCATCCGCCGCCCACTGGACCAGTACCGAAGCCGATGCCGACAAAGCCTACGCCCGCTACTTCTACAACAATTCAAAAAATGCGGATGTGCTGGCACAACCGCTATATAAAGAATTTGTCGCAACGACAATAAGATGCATAAGGGACTCTGAGTGAGTCCCTTTTTTTATCTAGAATCTGAGATCTGTAACCAGGTAAGTCTCATCCAGGCTTTCGACATCCAGCTTGAATGGAGTCAGGTCGTCGTTCAAAGGCAGATAAGTGATCTCCTTCAAGGCGAACTTGATGTTAGTGTCATCTTCCGGATCTATCAATGTGCCTGTAACAGTGTTGCCGGCAGCCTTTATGTCCTTTGAATAGGTCAGGAACTCCTTGAGGATGTTCTCCACCTCCTCGGCGTTCTCGATGTAGACTTCCCTTGCCTCGGCATCCACAGTCCAGCGGCTTACGCCGTCGCAGAATATCTCTATTCCGTTTCCCTTCAGGTGGTAGCAGTCTCCCTGTACAAGGGCGTCGCCCTCGTAATTGAGAGTTACGGGAATGTCAATGGTATATGAATACTTGCAGCTTATTCTGTCGGTAGAAAAGCGGGTAAGTATTTCCTGTGCCTGCAGTCCGGCTCCCGCCATCAGCAGCGCTGTGAAGATCATTACTATGCGTTTCATTTCAGATAGGCTTTAAGAATCTTCTCTAATGATTCCAAATCCTGTACCAAAACTTGTCGCGGCTTGCTGCCTTCCTGAGGACCCACTATTCCGGAGGCCTCCAGCTGGTCCATAACCTTGCCTGCGCGGGAGTATCCCATACCCAGCTTGCGCTGCAGGTCTGAGGTGGAGCCCTTCTGGCTCAGAACCACCATACGGGCGGCTTCTTCGAACCTTTCGTCTATGTCGTGCATATCCACCATTCCGGATCCCTCGGCGCTCTCTGATACGTCAGGCAGGTAATACGGAGTGTTGTAAGACTTCTTGTAGCCCTGCTGGCCTCCTATGAACGTGGTGATAGCCAGGATCTCCTTGCCGGATACGTATCCGCACTGCACTCGCTCTATGTCGGCTCCGGAGTAATACAGCATATCTCCGTTTCCTATAAGTTTCTCCGCTCCCGGGGTATCCAGTATGGTTCCGGAGTCTACCCTGGAGGTAACCCTGAAGGCTATCCTGGTAGGGAAGTTGGCCTTGATCACACCAGAAATGACGTCCACGGACGGACGCTGCGTAGCCAGGATCACGTGGATGCCCGCGGCGCGGCCCTTCTGGGCCAGGCGGACAATGGCCGTCTGGATGTTCCTGGCCGAATTCTTGGCCTCCTGAGAGCCGCCCACCGTCATCGTGAGGTCGGCGTACTCGTCAATTACGACTACTATGTAAGGCATATACCTGTGGCCCTTGGTGGGCAGCAGGTGGCGGTCCTTGTATTTCTCGTTGTAGAGCTTGACGTTGTTCACGTAGGCCTTGCTCATCAGTTCGTAGCGGGCGTCCATCTCTACGCACAGGGACTTGAGCACCTTCTCCGAATCCTTGGGGCGCTTGACAATGGCGTTGGCCTCCTCTTCCTCGTCGCTGTTGGCGGGAAGGACGGCAAGGTAGTGCTTCAGCAGCTGGCCGTAGGCCGAGAATTCCACCATCTTGGGGTCTATGAACACGAACTTGAGCTCGGACGGATGCTTGGCGTACATCAGCGAGGCCACAATCACGTTCAAGCCCACGGACTTGCCCTGGCGAGTTGCTCCCGCAACCAGCAGGTGCGGCGCCTCTGCCAGGTCGAACACCTTGACTTTCTGGGTGATGGTGTATCCTATGGCAACGGGGAGCTCGGCCTTGGACTCACGGTAGGAGTCGTCGTTGAGAAGGGCCTTCAGAGGCACTATCTCGGCCTTGTCGTTGGCCACTTCTATTCCTACTGAATCGGACAGGGTGGTGACACGCACTCCCCTGGCGTTGAGGGACATGGCAATGTCGTCCTGGAGGCGCTTGATCTCGGCTATGCGCACTCCCTTGGAAGGATACACTTTATAAAGCGTGACCGTAGGGCCCACCTGGGCCACCACGTCGTCAATCTGGATCTTGTAATTGGCCAGGACAGCGCGTATCTTGTTGTTGTTGCGGTCAAGCTCGTCCTTGGGGATGGAATGCTTGCCGAAGTTGTGGGACTCCAGAAGGTCCAGCGAGGGGAACTTGAAGTTGGGGAGTTCGTCCCTTATGTTGATGCGCTCCAGCTGCTGGGTGACCTGGTCGGTAAGGGTATCATCCGTAACTACCTTTATGCCGCCCTCGCCTTCTTCGACACCTTCTGCGGGCTTTTCGGGCTCGGGCTTGGCAGCCGGTTTCACAGGGGCGGCCACAGGAGCTGCGACAGGAACAGGCTTTGGCTCCGGTCTGGGCTTCGGTTCGGGCTCCTGTACCACAACAGGCTCTTCCTGGGAATCTTCAAACGAATCGCTCTTGAAGAAACGCTTCATAAGAGAGGCGAAACTCTTGTTTATCAGGAACAGCCAGCCCACGAAAAGCAGCAGGACTATGACGGCGGTAAGAATCTTTCCGAGAAGGTTGTTGGACCAGTTAACCAGGAATGAGCCCATCTGGCCCCCAAGGCCGGTTCCGAAGGCCTTGTCAGTCCCAATAAGCCCTGCCAGGCAGGAGAATACCAGGGACGTGGTGAATGCGCCGCTGAGGACTATGAGGGTGGTCTTGAGCAGAGACTGGTTCCATTTATGAAGGAGAAGCCTGGCCGCGATGGCGAACAGTAGGACGAGCAGGGCGAAACTGCCGAGGCCGAAGCACTTCCCTACCAGGAAGTCGGCGAACTTGTAGCCAAGTTTGCCCGCCGCGTTGTGCACCTTCACTCCCGTATCCATCATTTCGGGATGGGAGAGGAGGCTCATATCGGCCTTCCAGGTGAACAGGTAGGACACCGTGGAAAGCAGCGCAAATACCCCGAAAGCCGCCGTCAGGATGCCAATTATCCTGATGGCGCGGGCCTTCTGGTCTTCATCCCATTTCAATTTCATCTGCCGTTGCTCTTCTTGTTGTTATTGTTCCTCCGGGAATTCTTGTTCCTATTCTTCTTCTGAGCCACCTGACCCACGTTGATTCCCATTCCCGGGCGTGAGAAGGAAGCGTCGGAAGAAATCTTTGACAGCGCCAGGTCCTTGGGTACCCGTATGCGATAGTCGGACATCTTCTCTATATCGCTGAAGATGGTCTCGTCAGCCACGCTGTCCTTGTTCCAGATAAGATACTGCTGACGCATATAGATGGCCAGGGAACGGATCATGGCGGTCTTGACCTCTCCGTCCTCCTCGCCTGCTATAAGGTCTATGATGCTCTCTATGTTCCTTCCGTAGTGGGTGGCCTTTATGGGCTTTCCCTTGAGAGGGATGGGCACCGGCTTGGCAGTGAGCACTTCCGGCTTGGGAGCCGGATACGGCGAATCCACGTCCAGGTCAAGGCCTGCGATAAGGTACAGATGGTCCCATAGTTTATGTTCGTAGTCTTCTTGCTGGCGCACCTGCGGGTTGAGCATCTCCATCACCTTGATGACTGCCCTTGCCTGCTGCGTGCGCTTTTCCCTGTCTTCAATTTCCCTCAGCTGCTCCACCATTCCGAGCACGTTGCGGCCGTATTCAGGCATTGCAAGCTTCTCTTTTTCGGTGTTGTAATACAACTTGACGGAGTTTTCTTTCCCTTCCATTTATATGCACATTATATTTATACAAATATAGCATTTTTCTTATATTTGTCTTTATGGAAAAGTCTAAAGTTTATTTCTCGGATTTCCGCACCCCCGCATACGGTGACGGCATTCCTACTAAGCTCAAAAAGCTCATAAAAGCTGCCGGAATCGGCAATATAGAGATGGACGGAAGGTTCGTCGCCATCAAGATGCACTTCGGGGAACTGGGCAACGTCAGTTTCCTCCGTCCCAACTTTGCCAAGGCCGTTGTGGACGTGGTAAAGGAGTTCGGCGGAAAGCCCTTCCTTACTGACTGCAACACAATGTATCCCGGTTACAGGAAGAATGCGCTGGAGCACCTGTACTGCGCCTGGGAGAACGGCTTCAACCCTCTGAGCACCGGCTGCCCCATAATCATTGCCGACGGTCTCAAAGGCACCGACGACATTGAAGTGCCCGTCCAGGGCGGCGAATATGTCAAGACCGCCAAGATAGGACGCGCCATAATGGACGCCGACGTCTTCATCTCCCTGACCCACTTCAAAGGCCACGAGATCACCGGCTTCGGAGGCGCCATCAAGAACATAGGAATGGGTTGCGGCTCGCGCGCGGGCAAGACCGAGCAGCACAGCAGCAGCAAACCGGTGATTGAGGCTGAACTTTGCCGCGGATGCCGCCGTTGCCAGAAGGAATGCGCCAACGGAGGCCTGGAATTCGACGCCCAAGCCCGCAAGATGACAATCAACTACGACAACTGCGTAGGCTGCGGACGCTGCCTCGGCGCCTGCAACTTCGATGCAATCCAGTTCAGCCAGGAGAACGCGCCCCAGCTCCTCAACCGCAGGATGGCAGAATACGCCAAGGCCGTGGTAAACGGAAGGCCCCAGTTCCACATCTCCCTCATAGTGGATGTCTCCCCCAACTGCGACTGCCACTCCGAGAACGACGCCCCCATACTTCCTGACATTGGAATGTTCGCCTCCTTCGACCCTCTGGCTCTTGACCAGGCCTGCGTGGACGCCTGCATGGCCAGCGCCCCGATGCCCAACAGCCAGTTGTCAGACAACATCCATTCAAAGGGATTCGTAGACCATCACGACCACTTCACCAATTCCGGTCCCGAGACAGAATGGAGGTCCTGCCTGGAGCATTCAGAAAAGATCGGCCTTGGGAGCCGATCTTACGAACTTGTCAAGATATAGGAATTACTATCTTTTAGATGACTTCTCTGCTGCGATTGCTTTGTTATAGCAGTCGCGGCAGAGTGGTTCATAGACGTCCTTCTCTCCCAGCACGACCAGGTTCTGGTCCTTAGTGAGACGGTGGGAGTGGTTGGCAAGGTTGCCGCACTTTACGCAGATGGCGTGGACCTTCTGTACCTCTTCTGCAACTGCCATCAAGGCCGGCATGGGGCCGAAAGGCTTGCCCATATAATCTGTATCCAGACCGGCGACTACCACGCGCACTCCCCTGTTTGCCAGGGTCTGAACCACTTTTATCAGAGAATCGTCAAAGAACTGGGCTTCGTCTATTCCTACCACCCTTACGTCAGAATCCATGAGGAAGATTTCAGTAGGATTGGTAATGGCCGTGGATGGCACGGACTTGAGGTCGTGGGAGACCACGTTGTCTTCTGAATAGCGGACATCCAGTTTAGGCTTGAATATGGCTATCTTCTGTCCGGCGAACTGGGCGCGGCGCAACCTCCTTATGAGTTCCTCTGTCTTGCCTGAGAACATTGAGCCGCAAATAACTTCTATGGAGCCTGATTTTTTGAATATTTCTGAAAACATTTAGTTACTTTTGTGTTACTACACAAATATAATCAAAGTTTCAGGTTATGGAAAGGACTGCCGACATTATTTTGGCCGAAATAAAAGAATATCTCCAAAAGATTGAGCAAAGCATAGCGGAGCTCGAAAGCCTCGCTCCCGCGGTTCCGCAGGAGGTGCCGTCCGAGCCGGTAGACCTGGACATAGACCTCCCGGAAGAGGCTCAGCCGGAGCCGGAGGCTGCTCCCGAACCAATACCCGAGCCGACACCCGAACCCTTGCCGGAGCCGCTACCCGAGCCCGAGCCGGAAGAGGAGATGCCCCCGCAGGGTCCTGCCATAATAGACGTAGTCACCCGCAAGCGCGCCTGGGAAATAGACATACCCGGCGCCCCTGTAGGCAACATTCTCAGCGCAATATCCCTGAACGACAGGCTGCTCTTCATCAACTCCCTTTTCAAGAAAGATCCGGTCCTGTTCCAGGACACCATCCGCAGGTTCAACGGTATGGCAGACCTGGCCGCAGCCGAAGACTATATCCAGCAGTATTTCCCTGACTGGAACCTGGAGTCTGATACCGTTTACCGCTTCATGATGGCCGTAAGGCGCAAGTTATCCTGAGATGCCGGGCAAGCTTTACATAGTGCCCACACCGGTGGGAAACCTGTCTGACATGACTTTCAGGGCCGTGGAAGTCCTGAAAGGCGCAGATCTCATCCTGGCCGAGGACACCCGCACCAGTTCCGTGCTGCTGAAGCACTACGACATCCACGTTCCGCTTCAGTCTCACCATAAGTTCAACGAGCACCAGACGGCAGGCATCATAAAGGAAAAGATACTTGCCGGAGCCAACGTGGCGCTGATAAGCGACGCAGGCACTCCGGGGATCTCCGATCCCGGGTTCCTGCTGGCGCGCACCTGCGCCGCTGAAGGCATAACCGTGGAGACCCTTCCGGGAGCCACGGCCTGCATTCCGGCGCTGGTTTCGTCGGGATTGCCCTGCGACCGCTTCTGCTTCGAGGGCTTCCTCCCACAGAAAAAAGGCCGCCAGACCCTGCTGAAGCAACTGGCCGAGGAAACCCGCACAATGGTGTTCTACGAGTCGCCTTTCAGGCTGGTAAAGACGCTGGAACAGTTCATACAGTACTTCGGAGCAGGAAGGGAATGCTCCGTAGCCAGGGAGATATCCAAGATACACGAAGAACACGTCAGGGGCACCCTTGACGAAGTAGCCGGGTGGTTCCGCACACACGAGCCCAAAGGCGAGATAGTAATTGTAGTTGCCGGTCTGGGCAACAGGAAAAACAGAGGACGAGAGACAGAGG
The DNA here is from genome assembly GCA_017962585.1 of Bacteroidales bacterium. Lineage (GTDB taxonomy): Bacteria > Bacteroidota > Bacteroidia > Bacteroidales > UBA932 > Cryptobacteroides. Next base: position 7,221 of record JAGCVB010000058.1, on the reverse strand, counting down.
AGAGAGACAATGAAACAGAAAAGATCCAGCGGTAAATTCTCAGCCGCGTTCAAGACGGGAGCAATCTCACTTGCATTCTTAATCATAGGTTATCAGGCCGCGCTGTTCATTCATCAGGCGTCGGTAGAGGCCATCGTTGCGCAGGAGAGTAACGCCGGGCATTCCCGGCAGGGTCCGGGAATCTCAGATGGCCGGTCAGAGCCGGCCATGACGGACACACGAGCCTCGACAGATGAGCCGGCCATGACGGGTGAGCCTGCCAAGGCCTCTGCCAGGGCCTCTGCCATCAAGGAGGAGGTCGTAGAGAAATACGCCAGACGCAGCTATGAGTCGTTCACCTTCGACCCCAACACGGCCGGCCTGGAAGACCTCCAGAGGCTGGGATTCAGCCTCAAACAGGCGCAGAGCATCCTCAACTACCGCCAGGCAGGAGGCCGCTTCCACCGCCCGTCGGACTTCGCCAAGTCCTTCGTGGTGGCGGATTCCGTATACCGGCGCCTGGAACCTTTCATACGGATTCCCGTGCTGGACATAAATGCGGCCGATTCCGCCGTTTTCGACGGGCTGCCCGGCATCGGCCCGTACTACGCCGCCAAGATGGTGGAATACAGGGAGGAACTGCAAGGGTATTCATTCCCGGAGCAGCTGCTGGATATCTGGAATTTCGGGCAGGAAAGACTGGACGGCCTGAAAGACCTTATTGAAGTGGGCGACGGCGCGCCATATCCCCTGTGGACTCTGTCGGAAGAAGAATTACAGGAACACCCCTACATAGACAGGCATTCGGCACACGCAATTATCCTGTTCAGGGACAATAGCCCCAAGGATCAGTGGACAGTAGAGAATCTTGTGAAAGCAGGTATACTGGATGCAGAGAAGGGATCCAAACTGGCCCGATGCCGGATCGCTAGTCCATGACAGGGATTATCACGGCAAGCTTATTGGCCTGGTTCCATAGCCATATCTTTTCCCGCTCTACCTTTACGGTATTGAAACTCAGGTTCTTGAGATCCCTGGTGTAATCCGGTCCCGTCCAGGTTATGCTTCCGGTAACCTGGTCGTCCTTGGAAGTGGGGATCTTGGAGAGGGTAACTACGAAATAGTCCGACATATTGTCGGTGCTTACCCTGAATTCCCTCTTGGCGTCATTGTAACCAAGCTGGCAGGTAAAAGGATCATACTCGAACACTTTTTCCCTGTTCACGGTAAGGGAAATGGTATCGGACTCCAGAAAGTCCCGGTCATACCCGTTCCTGCCGTTGCAGCTGGCAACAGCTAACGCGACAGTGACGCAGATCAATATGTTCAGGACTTTTCTCATTTGTAATTTACCTGTTTGGTTATGATTTCCCTGGAACCGTCTTCATAGTTCACCACCGCCTTAAGAAGGCCGCCCTTGAGGAAGTGGTAGTACCCGTCCGGCCCGCAGCTGATAGGTTTTCCGTCCAGTGTCCAGCTTACGGACGACACTCCCGGTACGTTATATACCCTGAGCGGAATCTTGGACGAAGCCGTGAAATAGCCCGTAATGGTCTTGTAGGTGTCGTTCAGATATATGTACGGATACCCGCTGTAAGCCTTAGTGGTGAATGACGAAGAAACGGAGGTATCTACGTCAGCATCTACGTCGTAAGACAATGTGAAGGTGTATTTTGTCCTTGGCTTGAGGCCTTCGAAGGTAAACGAATACTTGCCGCTCTCATAAGGTGGCACCATATAGGTGACGGTCTCGTCGGGAGTCTGCAGTTCGAGCCTGGCCGTCGCGTCTTTGAACGCATCCAGGTCGGTATGCCAGTTAAGGATGAAGGCGTCCTGGTGTACATCCTGCACGTCCATCACAATAGGGCCTGCTACGGTGAAAGTGATGGAAGTCCCGCTCTTCTTTATGTTCATAAGGGACATAGGCGAAGGCTGGCCGTCCCTGAACTTGAAGGGCTGGAGAGAAGTGGCGGAGAACTCGTTAAGGTTGCTGTTGGGGAAGAAAATCTCAGATATGTTGTTTGCCGCAGGATATGCCTCCAGAAGGTCTGCGCACTGGTATGCCGGATTATTGTTAACCTCGTTGAAGACCCATCTCTGGGCGGCGGACAGGATTCTGTCCTGGTGCTGGGAGTATCCGGCCGCATTCACAGACCTGTCAACGTGGTAAATCAGCAGGCCGCTGCCCACGAACCCGTCATAACTGCCCATATACTGGTCCCATCCGCTTGCCGCCCTGCACTCGAACAGGAAATACTCCCCGGGATTGTCAGTGTCCATACGCAGATAGCGCTTCTTCTCGGAAAGGGGCTTCAGCACATTGTCGCCCACAGCCAGAAACTCCGGCTCTATTATTCCCAACTGGTCCAGCTCTATGGCATTGAGACAGGGAGGAGTATTGGTGTTGTCGTTATAGCATCCGCCGTCCATAAGGGAAGTGCTGTACCAGAGGCCCTCGGAATAGCCGCCGCTGGCCTCATAGTCGGAGTCGTACATATCCTGGAGGCCCAATTCGTGGCCGAATTCGTGACATACGGGGCCTATTCCGGTAAAGATGGCCCTGCCGGTATTCTCACTTGAGATGAGTTCTGAAGAGGCGGCGTAACTGCTGAAAGTCTTCTCCTGGGTACTGATGCTCAGAGACGACATCCTGTGAGGCCAGATGTGGTCGTCATCCGCGCTGCCGTCGCTGGGATTTCCTCCCGCGTAAAACATGAACAGGGACTCTATCTGTGAGAAATCCACCTGGTCGTCCAGCAGGTTCACGGCCTCCTGTACAGCTTCCTGCGGCCTTCTGTCGATTCCGTCAGCGTCGTCCTCGCCGTAATATGCATATCCCTTGGAGACTGTAACCACTGGCGCCAACTGGAAAATGATGTCCATCTTCTCGCCCACCTGGTCGTCATAATACCTCTTTGCCTTTGTAAGGAGTGCCTCCATGTCGGAGGTCAGGAACTTGAACTCGAGGTCCTGGAACTGGACCGGCATCACCAGAACTATCTTGCTGCGGTCTTCTTCCTGCCCATCTGCGCGCGTGCGCGATTTCATCATCAGTCGCTGACGGTTCTGTTTTGCCGCCTTGGAGACTATGCTGACCGGGACAGACCGGCTGGATGATATGACGTCCTGCGGCGCCGGCTTTCCCGCTACGAAGTCAGTGGATTCCACCTTGCCGGAAGCATCCAGCCGGGCGTAACGGTAAAAGCCGTCCCCGCCAATCTTTATGGCAGAGCCGTCCTGTGTATATACCAAATGGGAATATTCGTCACCTACGATCCTGACCTTGAGGATGGAACCGTCCGGCTGGGCAAGGCGCAGGACTCCCCTCTTTGCGGGGACGGCGCTTGCGGCAGCACAGAGGCACATCAGCACGACTGCTGTCAGGACAGGTTTAAATCTCATCTTACACGCACTTTTTGCTATACCAAAAATAGCAATAATCGTACAAAAAGCAAAAGGCCGGCGCCATCACGGCTGCCGACCTTTAGACGTGTACTAAAACCTAAACCTACATTAATGATGCAGTCGGTTTCAGAAACGTTGCATACTTGTTGTAAAAAATTACTTCTTAGCTTCCTCAACAGAAACCTTGCGGAATTCCTTAAGATCTTTCATGAGGGCAAGAGCAGCCTTACGGGCGCGAGCGCCAGCAGCCTTGTTTCCTTTAACTACCTGAGCCTCAGCGTTTACCTCAAAAGCTGCGATCTCTTCTTTGATTTTAGCTACAAGTTTTTTCATAAAACAATTTATTTAATGGTTTTCGATAGATTTCTTTTCCAACTTGCAATATATGAAATCGTTACAAAAAAAACAACAAGATTATTGCAAAAACCTTAAATATTTGCTTTTCCTGGCCTTATATTCAGCGAATTCATCGCAAAGTCGGCTCCCACGGTGCAGAATTCCTTTATTCCCTGCAGCACCTTGGCCGCCAAATCCGGTATCTGAGCCAGTTCCTGCTCGGAAAGCCTGCCCAGGACATAGTCTATCTGGCCTCCCTGTTCGAACTCCTTACCTATACCCAGACGTATCCTGGCGTACTCCTTGGTTCCGAGACAGAGTTCTATGTGCTCCAGGCCGTTGTGACCTCCGGCGCTTCCGCCTTTGCGCAGGCGCATAGTCCCGAAGGGAAGATTGATGTCGTCGCAGATCACTATCAGGTTTGAGAGGGGTATCTTGTACTTGCGCTGCCAGTAACGCACCGCATTTCCGCTCAGGTTCATATAGGTGGAGGGCTTGAGAAGATATATCCTGCGCCCCTTGTACGACATCTGGGCGGTTGAGCCATACCTGCCAGGAGAAAAAAAGATACCGGACTCCTGTGCCCAGGAATCCAGTATCATAAAGCCCATGTTGTGCCTTGTCAGGGCATACTCCGGCCCGATATTTCCGAGACCCGCGACAAGAAAGTTCACAGAGTCTCCATCGGACTTATTCCGGCGCCCGAACAACATGACTACTCGGCAGCCTCAGCTGCTGCTGCAGCGGCGGAGTTACGTGTGCTCTTGACCATACATACGACGGTTCCCTTGTTGGAAACGATATTGATGCCGTCATACTGGAGGTCAGCTGCGCGGATAGCCTTGTCAAGGCCAAGGTCGGTGATATCTATCGGAAGCTCGTCAGGTATTACATCCATAAGACCGCTGACGCGAAGTGTGCGGCTCCTCTGGATGAACTTACCACCCTGGCGTACGCCGGTGGAGTGTCCGGTAATTGCCACGGGAACATCAATTGTAACCGGCTTGTCGGCGGCAACTGCCAGGAAATCTACGTGAAGGCAGTCGTCTGAAATCGGGTGGAACTGAAGCTCGTGAAGAACAGCCAGGAATGACTGTCCGTTGTCCAGTGCAAGGTCTACGATGAATGAAGCAGGGGTGTTGGTAAGACCCTTGAGCTCCTTGGCGTCAACAGTGAAAAGTACGTTGTCTACTCCGTTTCCGTAAAGATTGCAAGGAACGAGTCCCTGACGGCGGAAAGCCTTGATGGCGGCTTTGTTTGAGGCCTGGCGAACCTGGCCCTTAAGAGAAAAATGCTGCATTTCAAAAAGTTTTAAAAAGTGTTACTCATCCCCAGTCAAGCCGGGGACCCATTGCACCAAAAAGCCTCGGGGCTTTTGTTAATGCGGGCGCAAATTTAGGAAAAATAATTTATTGCACAAGGCCTGTTGCCTTATTCCAGGCCAATGACTTGTAATATTCGTCAAGATAGTCGCTTCCGTCGCTAGGAAGGTACATGCTGAAACCGGAGTAGGTCTCAATTTTGAAGCCGCTGCCGCCCCCGGCTTTGTGAAGAAGGAACGTGGGAGTGGCCGCCTTGTACAGGATACAGGCGTCTATGGCGTTCTTCAGGTTGTTCTTCTCAGAATTGGATATTCCGGCCTTGATGAATATGTCTTCGAGGTCATAGAACCAGTGGTGGTAGGAGCGGAAATACGGCTGAACCTCGTCCGGATTAACTCCCGCCAGGTCTATGCGGTATGCCGAAACCAGATCCTTGCAGACTGAGGCCAGCCTGTCCATCTTGGTGCAGTCCACCAGGGTGACGGTGGCCGAACGAAGGTACTGGTCCGTCTGCTTGTCGTACATGTCGAAATAGTCCCTGCAAGCGCTGTAGACGTCGGCATTGCCCTCCAGAAGCTGTGAGGCGATTGTCTCGTACCTGAAGCCGTATTCGAGGATCTCGGCAGGCGAGAAAGCCATTTTATCACACAACCCGCGCAATTCGTATGCCACCTCTACGCATCCCATCAGGCAGGCGTCGAAAATAAGGTAATCCAGGTGCATCGGAATACTGGAGGCAAAGTCGGAAAGGCTTAATTCGTAGGATATCTTGGTCCCTTCGTACTTGGTGTCTTCCTCCCCTATGGACTTTACCAGCGGAGCGCCTTCTTCCTGTTCGGGCTCGTAATAGAGAACGGCCCCCTCCGGCAGAGGAATCACCCTCCTTGGAGCCAGCCAGGTGGCGTCGGAGCCGCCTGAAGACTTGGACTTTGGATCATTGTAATAACCTTCAGGAATCCATCCCGTGGCGTGCGAAGAAAATACCATTCCGTAATGCTCAGACTTGAAGTTGTCTTTCACATATCCCAGGACGTCTTTCATCACGGACGGCTGGGTAAGGAACTTGCCAGCCTCAATGGTCTTTATAGTGTCTGCCACGACTCCCTTTTTCTTGTCTTTATACAGCCTTATTATATAGGGATTTGTATTGGGCTCATACTTCAGGTACCCTGCAGCTGCGTGACTGATCACCACCAGCGCCTTATTGTCTTTCTTGCCTGGAATGTAACCGGACTTGAGTTCCTCTATGTCCTCCAGCAAACTGCTGTTGAGAGAGTTGCATCCGGCGGAATACAGTATCATAACCCTGTCAAAAGTGTTCTTTTTGTCAGGGCAAAACAAGCCTTCGCACGAAACTGCAAGCAGGGCTGCAAGCAGGATAATTGAGAATCTTCCCTTCATTTCTATCCACAAATATACAATTATTATACTAAATTTGCAGACTAACAAGTTTAACGCTACTCAGATATGAAGAATTTTGTACAGGAACTTATGTGGAGAGGGATGATCCACGACATTATGCCGGGCACCGAAGAAGAACTGATGAAAGGCCCCGCAGCCGCTTACGTGGGAATTGATCCCACCGGCGATTCCCTTCACATAGGCCACCTTGTCAGCATAATGATACTCAAGCACTTCCAGGCCTGCGGACACAAGCCCGTAGCCCTTGTGGGAGGTGCCACCGGAATGATCGGCGACCCTTCTATGAAGAGCCAGGAAAGGAACCTTCTGGACGAGGAAACCCTCGCCCACAACGTGGAATGCATCAAGGCGCAGCTCTCCAATTTCCTGGATTTCAATTCCGACGCCCCCAACAAGGCGGAGCTTGTGAACAACTACGACTGGATGAAGGACTACAGCTTCATCAACTTCGCACGCGACATCGGCAAGATGATCACCGTCAACTACATGATGAGCAAGGACTCCGTGAAGAAGCGCCTCAGCCGCGATTCTTCGGAGGGCATGTCCTTCACGGAATTCTCATACCAGCTGCTTCAGGGATACGATTTTCTGTATATCTACCAGCATAACGGAGTGAAGCTGCAGCTCGGCGGCGCCGACCAGTGGGGCAACATCACCACCGGCACTGAGATGATACGCCGCACCGGCTCGGGAGAGACTTTTGCGCTCACCTGCCCCCTCATCACCAAGGCCGACGGCGGCAAGTTCGGCAAGACCG
>JAGCVB010000057.1 GCA_017962585.1 Bacteroidales bacterium | reverse complement strand
ATTGCTACAACCTCGTCAGGATTTACGCTCTTGTAAGGCTCCTTGCCGAAGAAGTTCTTTACGAGTTCCTGGATCTTGGGGATACGGGTGGATCCTCCTACCAGCAGGACTTCGTCAATGTCAGAAGCGGTGAGATGGGCGTCTGCGAGGGCCTTGCGGCAAGGCTCGATGCTCTTGTTGAAGAGGTCGTCGCAGAGCATCTCGAACTTGGCCCTGGTGAGGGTCTTTACAAGGTGCTTGGGGATACCGTCAACAGGCATGATGTAAGGAAGGTTGATCTCGGTAGAGGTCTGGTTGGAGAGCTCTATCTTGGCCTTCTCTGCAGCCTCTTTGAGCCTCTGGAGTGCCATAGGGTCTTTCTTGAGGTCGATTCCGCTGTTCTCTGAAGCGAACTCGCCTGCGAGCCAGTCGATGATCACCTGGTCGAAGTCGTCTCCTCCGAGGTGGGTGTCTCCGTTGGTTGACTTAACCTCGAATACACCGTCGCCGAGTTCCAGGATTGAGATATCGAAGGTACCGCCTCCAAGGTCGTAGATGGCCACCTTCATATTCTTGTTCTTCTTGTCAAGGCCGTATGCCAGTGCGGCTGCGGTAGGCTCGTTGATGATACGCTTCACATCAAGTCCGGCAATCTTTCCGGCCTCCTTGGTTGCCTGCCTCTGGCTGTCAGAGAAGTATGCAGGAACGGTGATGACGGCTTCGGTAACTTCCTGACGGAGGTAATCCTCGGCGGTCTTCTTCATTTTCTGGAGGATGATGGCTGAAATCTCCTGAGGAGAATAGAGCCTTCCGTTGATGTCCACGCGCGGTGTATTGTTGTCTCCCCTCTGTACCGTATAAGGTACGCGGGCAATTTCCTTAGATACCTGGTCGTATTTCTCTCCCATGAATCTCTTGATGGAGAAGATTGTGTTCTTAGGATTGGTGATGGCCTGACGCTTTGCAGGGTTACCAATTTTCCTTTCTCCTCCCTCGGCGAATGCCACTACTGAAGGAGTGGTGCGCTCGCCTTCGTTGTTGATGATAACGGTAGGCTGGTTGCCTTCCATTACGGCCACACAGGAATTGGTGGTTCCGAGGTCGATTCCAATAATTTTTCCCATAATATTATTCTGTTTTATTTGTTTCGTTCAAATCTGTCACAATGGTGCGACGAGAGGGATAGCATCGAAAGATGTGCCATCTCTTTTTTTATGACATTTTGGCAGATATTCATATCTTTGTGCCGTATTATGGAATACAGGACGCTCGGACAGGCAGAATTCAATGACATAGCCGCAAGGATTCTCTACGAGGACAACCACCTGATTGTCTTCGGCAAGAATGTCGGCGAGATAGTGCAGGGTGACAAGACCGGGGACGAGTGCCTGGCAGAGACGCTCAAGGCTTTCATAGCCCAGAGGGACGGCAAGCCAGGGAAGGTCTTTATGGGTATCCCCCACCGCCTGGACAGGCCTGTAAGCGGCATCTGCGTGTTCGCAAAGACTTCAAAGGCGCTGGAGCGCCTGTCAGAGATGTTCCGCGACGGCCAGGTGCACAAGACCTACTGGGCGCTGTGCTGCGCCAAGCCGGAGCCGGAACAGGGCTCGCTGGAGAACTGGCTCTCGCGCAACGAGAAGTTAAATAAGTCTTTCGTGACCAAGGAAGGAGCCCGCGGTGCTAAGCTCGCCCGCCTGAACTACCGCTATCTTCAGAGTACGCAACGATACCACCTGGTGGAGGTTGAACTCCTGACAGGTCGCCATCACCAGATCCGCTGCCAACTCTCCCACATAGGTTGCTGCATCAAAGGCGACCTGAAGTACGGTGCGCCCCGCTCCAACCCCGACGGCGGCATCTGCCTCCACGCCCGCACCATAGAGTTCATCCACCCCGTCCGCAGAGAGCCCCTTTCCATCACCTGCCCCCTCCCCTCCTCCTGGCCTACCCTTTAGCCATCGTTAAGAGGGTGTTCCCTCCGATGCCCGTGGACGCCCGTGTCCTCGTGAACGGGAGGGGCCCGCCGCAATGCGGTGGGAGGGATGAGCGAAGCGAAGGCTATCGGAGGGAACACCCTCTTAACGATGGCACACAAAAAAGAAGACGGCCGTTGGAGCCGTCTTCTGACTGTTAGATCCCCGGTCAAGCCGGGGATGACGATTTATTTCTTGGTGTAGACGTCCTTGACGGCGAAGAAGGCCTTCTTGGGACGGTTCTGGGCATCGAAGAGAAGAGGATAGTCAAGCCTTCCCCTGATGGTGAAGTTGTTCAGCCAGCTGTTACGGTCGGTCAGGCACCAGAAAGTAACAGAAGATATCTTGTCAGCGTTCTTGTGAAGGGTGGTGAATATCTTGGAGTACTGCTCTGCCTGAGCGTCTGCCAGTTCAGTGGTATACTGAACGGACTGCCTGATTTTCTGGCGCTCTGCAGCTCCCGGTCCGTGATAATTGTCGAAGCAGGTAAGGTCAAGCTCCGTGATCTGGACGTCCAGTCCGAGGGCTGAGAACCTGTCGATTGCATTCTGGATCTGCTCCTGGGAAACTGAGTTGTCCCAGTGTGCCTGCATACCTACACCGTCGATGGGAACTCCCTTTGCCAGCATATCCTTGAGCATTGTGCAAGCCCTTTCAAGCTTGGCGGGGTCTACCAGGTTGTAGTCGTTGTAGATGAGCTCGCATCCTTCAGGAGCGTACTTCTTGGCGGTCTTGAAAGCCCACTCTATGAACTCGGGGCCTCCGAAAGCCTGGTACCAGGGAGAGCGGGTACGGTAGATGGATTCGCCCGGCTCGTCGGCAAGAGCCTCGTTTACTACGTCCCAGGCGTAGATGAGATCCTTGGGATAGTGGTCGAACACTGCCTTGATGTAATTCTCGTGCTTTGCCATCACCTGCTCTTTGGTGAGAGGCTTGCCCTCGGCATCGTTCATATAGCCCCTGGGGGTGGAACCGTGCCAAACCAGAGTATGGCCGCGCATCTTAATTCCATTCTCCTGAGCGAAAGCGATGATCTTGTCGGCCTCCGTGAAATCATAGGAGCCGTCCGGGCGGATTACGTTGGCCGGTTTCATCACGTTCTCTGCAGTCATAGAGTTGAAATGCTTCTTTATCATTTCTCCTTCCTCGCCTACAAGGGAAGAAGGCATTACAGCAACACCGATCTTGAAGTCATTCTTTATGAAATCTTTCAATCCCGGAATCTCGTCTTTCTTACCACCGCAGGAACACAGTACGGCGGCAGTCAATGCTAAAAAGAGTATACGTTTCATAGGAATCAGTTAAGAACTATGCTAAGTTAATCATTCCTTTTCTAATTGTCAACAGAATTATACTCTCTAAGCCATTCACTTGGCGTAAGGCTTTCATTCAACTTGAAAGCCATATTGAAGGTTACCACTGAATTGAATCCTGAAGCCAGGGCCACCTCTATCATCTTGCTGTCGCTGTTCTTGCGCATCAGGTCTTTTGCATACTGGATACGGTAATAATTGACGAACTGACAATAGTTCCGCCCCGAAATCACGTTTATGGTACGCGACAGATACACTTTATTTGTTCCGAGCTGGTGCGCCAGGTCTTCCAGCGAAAGCGTCTGCTTCAGGTAGGGACGATACGTTTCCATATATTCCTGTGCCTTCTGATAGGTCACGGCCATATCCCTGCCCTCGCTTTCTTCCAATACGATATTGTCTTTCAGGCGGCCTTGTATCAAGGCCATCACCTGCAGGTACTTGCGTTTATCCAGAAAGACGTAGAGCCCGCGCCGCTGCATCAGGACGAAATACAGCAAGGCAAGCTGGATCACGACTGCCAGACTCAGTACTAATCCCGGGATTCCTCCCGCGCTCCGTGCTGCATATGCCAGTATGCAGCTCATATACAGTTGAAGGGTACGTTGGAAGAGAGCCTGGTCTTCGTTATTGGACAAGACCTGGGCGCTCTTGAACAACGTCCTGATGTTCTTGTACTTTCCAAACGTCTTAAGCGCTCCGTCCACCTGGGTTGTCAGGAGAGCGGCGACAATGGGGAGGAATAGGCGGAATTCAATACCTGCGACATCAGGGGCCGCCAACTGGAAAACGCTGGCTGCAAGGTTGGTCAAAAGCGTGAAAACGCCGATACAGAGAGAAACCGGCAGACTTTGCCTGTCCGTCGGCAGAAGCAGCAACAGATTATCTGCGAACAGCAGTACCGCGATGACATTTGTCAGCGAGTAAGTTTTTCCACAGATAACCAGATCTAGTACACACAATGCGGAAATGCCCGCAATGGAAGTGATTCTGAAATACTTCCAGAGAGTCTCTTTTTTCATTGGCTCAAATATAAGTACAAAATATCCCCTCCCGGGTTGTCCGGAAGGGGTCTAAAAATAGATTAACTGTTTTTTTATTTTGTCATCTCTGCCTGTTTTGCGGCTTTCTCTTTTATCTTGTCGAAGCCTTTACCATAAACACCTGACACAGAGGTAATTGAAAGAAACGCATCCGGATCGATAGTCTTTATGTATCTAAGCAACATGCTCATATCAGTCTTTCTTGTAAGAACCATGAGCACGTGGGCTTCTGTCTTGGTATACCAGCCCTGCCCCTCAAGAACGGTCACTCCCCTGTGAAGGTCCCGTGTGATTGCGTCAGCCAGTTCCTTGTATTTTTTTGAGAACACGAATAACTGGACGGACTGCTTGGAGCCGGCCATATACATATCCAGGACCGAAGTACAAACCGCAATGAGAATCAGACCATAAACCACAGTGGTAAGTTTCTGTACGAAAGGTACCAGCTGTCCGTCAGCCGTATAGGAAGGAACTATCAGGGAGGACAGTATGATGATGACATCCATGAAAAGGATCAGCCGGCCCAGGGATATGTTCCTGTACTTGTTAATCATCAATGCGATGATGTCGGTGCCTCCGGTGCTGCCGCCTTGCGAAAGAGACATGCCTATTCCTACGCCGACCATTATTCCTCCCATTATGGTGCTCATCAGTTTGCCGTTGTCAAGCGCCATGCTCTGGATGAAGGTCTGGGGGATGATGCCCTGGAATACGTTCAGGCCTACGGATGCCAGGATTATCGCATATACGGTCTTTACACCGAAATTCCTGCCTATCACGAAGAGCGCGGCAATCAGCAGTCCGGCGTTGATCACAAAGTAGGTGTAACCCATCTTGATGGCTCCGCCGGTAGCATACTGGACGATTGAGGCTATACCGGTGACTCCGCCTCCGATGAGATTGTTGGGCACGAGAAATATAGCCCAGCCAAGTACATAGCACAGGATTCCCAGCGTGATAAGGAAGTATTCCTTGATTCCCAGCAGTATCTTCTTAGTCTCCATCTGCTTTTTCTTTCTTCTTTTTCCTGTTGATTCCGGCCTTGGAGATTCCAGTCTTTATCTCGTCAAAGCCCTCACCATAGACATTATGTGTATTGGTGACTGACATGAACGCCTTCGGGTCCAGGTCGTGGATAACCTTTGAAAGTGCGGGGAACTGCTTCTGGCTTATGAGAATCATCAGGACATTCTTGTCTTTCTTGGTGTACCATCCCTGAGCCTTGAGCAAGGTCACTCCCCTGTCCATATTGTTTATTATATAGTCCGCAATTTCATTGTACTTTTCCGAGAAGACGAGAAGCTGGTAAGAAGAGCGGCGGCCTCCCACAACAGTATCGATGAACATTGTGAATACCACAATCTCTATGAGACCGTAAATCATATCGGCAAAAGACTTCTCAGGAAGGAAGAGAATGAGGCATATTACCAGGAAGTCGGTGTAGAAGAACACCTTGCTGAGAGATACCGGCCAGTACTTGTTGACCATCAACGCCACAATGTCGGTACCTCCTGTGCTGCCACCGTACCTTAATATGAGGCCTATTCCAACGGCCTCCAGGATTCCGGCCAGCACGGGTATCACAAGGGTTTCCCTGACATAGAAAAACTGTCCCTGAATGCAGTGCAGTGCGGGAGTGGCTGCTATCAGCGACATAGCCAGGGACGACACTGCAATACAATAGATGGTCCTGAAACCGAAACCTATCCCCACTAGCAGCACCGCCACGAGTATGAGGACGGCATTGATGACTATGTAAGAAACAGATGCCTGTATGACGCCTCCGGTAGCATACTGGACCACCGTGCAAAGACCCATCATTCCTCCTGCGGACATTCCGTTGGGAATCATGAAGCCTTCCCAGGCAAATGCAAATATGAAAGCGGCTACCGTAAGAGCAAGATACTCCCAGATTGTTTTAGCTACAGCCTTTTTCAACTCAATTTACTTAATAACAACGTTCACGATCTTTCCAGGGACCACGATTACCTTTATTATCTTCATTCCGCCGACATATTTAGCCGTCTGCGGATACTCTCTGACGTAGGCCTCGACTTCAGGTGCAGGGGCGGATTTGGGGAGTTCCACAGTGAAACGCATCTTGCCGTTGAACTGCACCGGATAGGTAACGACATCTTCTGCCGCAAGCGCAGGGATGAATTCAGGGAACGATGCGTCTGCAACGCTTCCACCGTGGCCCAGCATATGCCAGAGTTCTTCTGAGATATGCGGGGCGAAGGGGCTCAGGAGCACTACCATAGGTTCCAGAATCTCCCTCTTGCTGCACTTCAGGGCCATCAGGTCGTTGACGGCAATCATGAATGCGCTTATGGTTGTATTGAATGAGAACGCCTCAATGTCTTCCTGCTCCTTGCCTATGAGTTTGTGGAGCACCTTGAGCTCTTCGGGAGATGCCTTCTCTTCGCTCAGGTTGTCGAAGAGCCTCCAGAAGCGCTTCAGGAAGCGGTTTACGCCGTCTATTCCCTTGGTGTCCCAAGGCTTGCTCTGCTCGAGAGGTCCAAGGAACATCTCGTACAGGCGCAGGGTGTCGGCTCCGTATGTATCGCAGATGTCATCGGGATTGACGACGTTGAACATACTCTTGCTCATCTTCTCAACGGCCCATCCGCAGACGTACTCACCGTTTTCAAGGATGAACTCGGCGTCGTTGAACTCCGGCCTCCAGGCCTTGAATCCTTCAAGGTCAAGCTTGTCGTTCCTTACCAGGTTGATGTCAACGTGAATCTCGGTGGTCTGGTACTGGTCCTTAAGGCCTGCTGAGACGAATTTGTTGGTATTGACAATCCTGTATACGAAATTGGAACGGCCCTGGATCATTCCCTGGTTGATGAGTTTCTTGAAAGGCTCCTCCTCACAAACATATCCCAGGTCATAGAGGAACTTGTTCCAGAAACGGGAGTAGATGAGGTGACCGGTGGCGTGCTCGGTTCCGCCTATGTAGAGGTCTACGTCGCGCCAGTACTTGTTCTCCCTTTCACCTACGAGGGCCTGGTCGTTGTGCGGATCCATATACCTGAGATAATAGGCGCTGGAGCCTGCGAATCCAGGCATTGTGCTCTTCTCGAGGGGATATCCGTCCCAAGTCCAGTCCTTGGCCCTTGCAAGAGGCGGTTCTCCGGCCTCGGTAGGCTTGAACTCGGTGATTTCCGGAAGAACCAGAGGGAGCTTGTCCATTGGAATGGGCGTAGGGATTCCGTCCTTGTAATAGATGGGGAACGGTTCACCCCAGTATCTCTGGCGCGAGAATATGGCATCCCTCAGACGATAATTTGTCTTGCGGCGGCCAAGGCCGTTAGCCTCAACATAGTCCTTGGCGGCCTCTATGGCCTCCTTCACATCCAGTCCGTTCAGGAATCCGGAGTTGCACATCCTGCCCTCCTTGGCGTCGAAACTCTCTTCGGAAACGTCACAGCCTTCGATGATTGGCACAATTGGAAGGTTGAAAGTCTTTGCAAAGACGTAGTCGCGGCTGTCGTGGGCCGGAACGGCCATTATGGCTCCGGTGCCGTAGCCTGCAAGCACATACTCTGAAATCCAGATGGGAACCTTCTCTCCAGTAAGGGGATTTATGGCGTAAGAGCCGGAGAATACTCCGGTAACAGTACGGGTCTCGGCAATCCTCTCCCTTTCGGTCTTCTTCTTTACATACTGCAGATATTCGTCTACCTTTTCTTTCTGCTCAGGAGTGGTAAGCTGTGGAACCAGATCGCTCTCAGGGGCGAGTACCATAAATGTCACGCCGAATACGGTGTCGGCGCGGGTGGTGAATATGGTGATGGGCATCTGCCTGTCACCGCAGATAGTATTGAATACCATCTCCGTACCCTCGGACTTGCCTATCCAGTTGCGCTGCATCTCCTTGAGGGAGTCAGTCCAGTCTATGGTGTCGAGGCCCTTGAGCAGGCGCTCGGCGTAGGCGCTGACCCTAAGTTGCCACTGTGTCATCTTCTTCTGCTCCACGGGATAGCCGCCGCGCACGGAGAGGCCTTCCTTGACCTCGTCGTTGGCCAGGACGGTTCCGAGCTGGGGGCACCAGTTTACGGCAGTTTCGCCCTGATAGGCTATGCGGTAGTTCATCAGGATGCCTGATTTCTCCTTCTCCGTAGCGGAAGCCCACTTTTCAGGTGTGATGCCGTCATATCCGGTGGTGCTGAACTTCTCTATGAGCTCGCTTATGGGGCGGGCCTTGTCAGCATAAGGGTCGTACCAGCTGTCGAACATCTTGAGGAAAGCCCACTGGGTCCATTTGTAATATTTAGGGTCGCAAGTGCGGACTTCCCTGTCCCAGTCGAAAGAGAAGCCTATCCTGTCAAGTTGCTGACGGTAGCGGTTTATGTTGTTGGTGGTAGTAATCTCCGGATGCTGGCCTGTCTGTATCGCATACTGCTCTGCAGGAAGGCCGAACGCGTCATATCCCATAGGGTGCAGGACGTTGAAGCCCCTCAGCCTCTTGTACCTGGAGAAAATGTCACTGGCAATGTATCCCAGGGGGTGTCCCACGTGAAGTCCCGCTCCTGAAGGATACGGGAACATGTCAAGGACATAGAATTTAGGTTTGGACTCGTCGGTAACGGCCTTGAAGGTCTTCTCAGACGCCCAGTAGGCCTGCCACTTCTTCTCAATTGATTTAAAATCGTAATCCATATATTAATCTTTATCTTTTTTCCAGTCTGAACTCGACGTACAGAGACATCGATGCCTTCACTTTCTTGCCATTCAGGGTGCCCGGCTTCCAACTTGGAGATGCACTGATGACCCTTACGGCCTCGTCATCCAGCAGTTCGTCCACTCCCCTTATCACGTGTACGTCAGTTATCTTTCCTTTCTCGTCAATTACGAAACCTACCAGCACGTTGCCCTGTATGCCCCGGTCTACCGCAGCCTGAGGGTATTTCACATACTTGTAAACCCATTGCTCCAGGAACACCTTAGGGTCATAACTGTTGAGGAAGGAGGGCTTTGTGGAGCAGTCATAATAAGGAATGACTACCGGAGCGTCTTCTTTTCCGACAGCATCCGACGGCCTGAACAGCGGCTTGGGGCCGTTGGCCAGTTCCATGGAGAAAATGTATATGTATTCCAGCTCCCTCTCCATATTCTCATAGTCTATGATGGAAGGCACGTCCCTGGAAGAACTCCATTCAGGATATCTTCCCGTAGTAAAATAGACGGCCGGAATCTCCTTGTCATAGAAAGCCCTGTGGTCGGATGCGAACGGCTCTGATGCCGTGATCTCAGGGACTATGGGAATAAGGGTGGAGTTGACTTTCTGCAGCAGGGCGTTCAGGTCAGCGTTGGAGGCT
>JAGCVB010000056.1 GCA_017962585.1 Bacteroidales bacterium | reverse complement strand
CATCAGTTTCGTATGGTAACATCGTACTTTTTAAATAATTTAGTTAAATTCGTAGGTTAAATCCTGCGTAAGCCAAATGCAAAAGATAATCATACTAGATTTCGGCTCACAGACGACTCAACTCATAGGCAGAAGAGTCCGGGAACTCGGCACCTTCTGCGAAATTCTCCCCTACGACAAATTTCCCTCGGACGACCCTGAAATCATAGGTGTCATCCTCAGCGGTTCTCCCCTGAGCGTTTACGCGAAGGACGCTTTCCGCCCGGACCTATCCGGTATAATAGGAAAGTATCCCGTGCTGGGAATCTGCTACGGAGCGCAGCTCCTTAGCTACACCTACGGCGGCAAAGTGGAAAGCGCCGGCACTAGGGAATACGGACGCGCGTCGCTGAGCTACGTCAACGAAGACAGTCCCCTCTTCAGATTCATAGCCAAGGACAGCCAGGTGTGGATGAGCCACGGCGATTCCATCACCGCCATACCCGCAGGTTACAGGCTCATCGCCTCGACTCCCACAGTCAAGTTCGCGGCCTTCGAGAGCGCGGCTGCCCCCGTCTGGGGCGTCCAGTTCCACCCCGAGGTGGAGCACTCCCTCATCGGGCGTCAGCTGCTTCAGAACTTCGTCATAGATATATGCGGAAGCCGCAGGGAGTGGACCGCCGACTCCTTCATAGACAAGACCGTGGCGGAACTGCGTGAGCAGCTTGGAGACGACAAGGTTGTACTGGGCCTCAGCGGAGGCGTTGACTCCTCCGTGGCGGCGGTACTGCTCAACAAGGCCATAGGCAGCAACCTCAACTGCATCTTCGTGAACCACGGCCTGCTTCGCAAGGACGAGTTCGAGAACGTGATGCGCGACTACCGCGGCCTGGGCCTCAACGTCAAGGGCGTGGACGCTTCGCAGCGCTTCTTCGAGGACCTCAAGGGCGTGAGCGAACCTGAACGCAAGCGCAAGATCATAGGCGCGGACTTCATAAAAGTCTTCGACGCCGAAGCCTCCGCAATCCCCGGCGTCAAATGGCTGGCGCAGGGCACAATCTATCCGGACCGGATAGAGAGCAAGAACATAACGGGCAAGGTCATAAAGAGCCACCACAACGTCGGCGGCCTGCCCGAGACGATGAAACTCCAGTTGTGCGAACCCCTCAAGTGGCTCTTCAAGGACGAAGTGCGCGAGGTGGGCCGCAGGCTGGGAATGCCGCATATGCTCATAGAGCGGCACCCCTTCCCGGGCCCCGGCCTGGCAGTGAGGATAATCGGGGACATCACCCCCGAGAAAGTGGCCACCCTCCAGGAGGCGGATGCCATTTTCATAGACGCCCTGCGCGAGTGGAAACTCTACGACAAAGTATGGCAGGCGGGAGTGATTCTCCTGGCTGACAGAAGCGTGGGCGTAATGGGAGACGAGCGCACCTTCGAGAGCGCCGTTGCCCTCAGGGCCGTCACCAGCACCGACGCTATGACTGCGGACTGGGCAGACCTCCCGCGCGATTTCTTAAGGACAGTTAGTAATGATATTATCAACAAGGTAAAGGGCGTTAACAGGGTATGCTACGACATATCCTCAAAACCCCCGGCAACAATTGAGTGGGAATAATGAAAAAGATTGACGTGGTTCTCGGGCTCCAGTGGGGCGACGAGGGCAAAGGCAAGGTAGTTGACGTTTTAACCCCTGATTACAAGGTGATAGCCAGGTTCCAGGGCGGTCCGAACGCCGGCCACTCCCTCCATTTCGACGGAGAATCCTTCGTACTGCATACAGTTCCTTCCGGAATATTCCGCGAAGGCTCTATGAACATTATAGGCAACGGAGTGGTGGTGGATCCCGTCATCCTGATGGACGAGATCCGCCAGATAGAGGCTACCGGCATAGACATAACCCACAAGCTGAAGATATCCCGCCGCGCGCAGCTCATTATGCCTACGCACAGGATGCTGGACGCTGCAAGCGAGGCATCCAAGGGCAAGTCCAAGATCGGCTCCACCCTCAAGGGAATAGGTCCTGCATATATGGACAAGACGGGCCGTAACGGAATACGCTTCGGAGACCTGCTCCTGGACGACTTCAAGCAGAGGTACCAGACCCTCAAGGAGAAGCATATGGGAATGCTGTCGCTTTATCCGGGATTCGAATTCAACCTTGACGAATACGAGGCAAAGTGGATGCAGGCAGTAGAAGACCTCAAACGCTTCCCCTTCATAGACAGCGAGATAGAAGTGAACTCCTACATAGACAACGGAGTTCCCATACTGGCCGAGGGCGCCCAGGGCTCGCTCCTGGATATCGACTTCGGCTCCTACCCCTTCGTCACATCGTCCAACACCCTGGCCTCAGGCGCCTGCACCGGACTGGGCGTGGCTCCCGGCAAGATAGGCATGGTGTTCGGAATCTTCAAGGCATACTGCACAAGGGTCGGAAGCGGTCCCTTCCCTACCGAACTCTTTGACGAGACGGGAGAGTTCCTGCGCCGCGAGGGCAAGGAATTCGGCGCCACCACGGGACGTCCCCGCCGCTGCGGCTGGCTGGACATGGTGGCCCTCAAATATGCCGTGATGATGAACGGCGTCACAGAACTGATAATGATGAAATCGGATGTCCTCAACAGTTTCGACACCATAAAGGTGGCCACCTCATACAAGAGAGGCGGAGAGACTCTGTACAACTACCCCTACGACGGCGGAGTGGACGTAGAACCCGTCTACGAGACCATAAAGGGATGGAAATGCGACATCTGCGGCATAAGAGACTATGATCAACTTCCAATAGAATTCAAAGATTACGTAGCATTCATAGAAAAGCATACCGGATGCCCCGTCACAATCATCTCAGTGGGGCCTGACCGGGATGCCATAATCAGAAGGTAATTATGTGTGGCATAGTTGGTTATAACGGAAACGGACAGGCCTCCCCCATTCTTCTGGAGTGCCTTTCCAAATTGGAGTACCGCGGATACGACTCCGCGGGAATAGCCGTACGCAGCAAAGACGGCAAAATAAGCGTGGTCAAGGCCAAGGGCCGCCTCAAGATACTTTCGGAGAAAGTGGACGGAGGCCGCACCCTGCCGGGCAACATAGGCATAGGCCACACCCGTTGGGCCACCCACGGCGAACCCAGCGAGGCCAACGCCCACCCTCACATCTCGGGCAACGAGATGGAGGACACCCTGGTGGTCGGTGTTCACAACGGCATCATAGAGAACTACCAGGAACTAAAGGAGATGCTCACAAAGGCCGGCTACATTTTCTACTCCCAGACCGACACCGAGATAGCCATCAAGCTCGTGGACTACTACTACCGCGAATTCCCCGATCCCAAGCAGGCCCTGTCCCAGACAATGATGCGTCTGAGAGGCTCATACGCCCTGGCCCTGCTGTTCAAGGACTACCCCGATATGGTATGGGCCGCCCGCAAGGACAGCCCTATGATAATAGGCGTCAAGGACGACGAGTCTTTCCTGGCCTCCGACGTTCCCGCCATCCTCAAGTACACCCGCGACATCTATTACGTGGGCAATATGGAGATAGCCTGCCTGGGCAAAGGCAGCGTCAGTTTCTATGACATTGACTGCAATGAACTGCAGAAAGACACGGTTACCATAACCTGGGACGCAGACGCGGCCGAAAAGGGCGGCTTCGAGCACTTCATGATAAAGGAGATACACGAAGAGCCCAGGGCCATCAGCGACACCCTCAATTCCATCGTCAAGGACGACAGGATAGACCTGAGCGCATCAGGCCTGACTGACGATCTGATAAGCGGAGTCTCCGACATCCACATCGTCGCCTGCGGAAGCGCCTGGCACGTGGGAATGCAGGCAAAGTACGTTATTGAAGACATCGCCCGCATCCCAGTAGGCGTCGAACTGGCCTCCGAATTCCGCTACAGCAGGCCCATCCTGGGCCCCGGAACCCTGGTGATAATCATCTCCCAGTCCGGCGAGACCGCCGACAGCCTGGCCGCCCTGCGCGAGGCCAAATCCCTGGGAGTCAAGACCCTGGCCATAGTCAACGTACTCGGAAGCTCCATAGCCCGCGAGGCTGACTACAACCTCTACACCCTGGCCGGACCGGAAATTGCCGTGGCCACCACCAAGGCCTATAGCGCCCAGCTGGCAACCTGCTACGCCATAGCGGTGCAGTTCGCCCGCGTCCGCGGCCTTCTGGATGACGGGAAATACGCCTATTATATAAGCGAACTGCTCTCCATCCCCGCCAAGGCCGAAGGCCTGCTGGAAGACAAAGAGCGCATACAGTGGTTCGCCGCCAAGTACGCCAACGCCCACGACGCGTTCTTCATAGGGCGCGGAATAGACTATTCCATAGCCCTTGAAGGCAGCCTCAAGATGAAGGAAGTGTCCTACATCCACTCCGAGGCCTACGCCGCAGGCGAACTCAAGCACGGCACCATAAGCCTCATAGAGAACAAGACCCTTCTGGTGGGAATCCTCACACAGAACAGACTGTTCGAGAAAACCGTGTCCAATATGGTGGAATGCAAGTCGCGCGGCGCTTTCCTGATGGCCGTGGCCACCGCAGGCCATTACGAGATTGAGGACACCGCCGACTTTACGGTATACATCCCCCGCGTGGACGAGCACTTCGCCGGAATCCTGGCGATCATCCCTCTCCAGCTGTTCGGATATTACACTTCAGTGTCCAGGGGCCTCGATGTCGACAAACCCAGAAACCTAGCTAAAAGCGTTACAGTAGAATAAATTATGAAAGCAGTAGTCAAGACAGACTTCAGTCTCCCTCAGATAAAGGGAAAGTACACCGGCAAGGTACGCGACGTTTACGACCTTGGCGAATACCTGATGATGGTAGTTACCGACAGAGTGTCGGCTTTCGACGTGGTCCTGCCCGCGGGAATCCCCTATAAAGGACAGATTCTCAACCAGATAGCATCCAAGTTCCTGGACGCTACCGCAGACATCCTCCCCAACTGGAAGATAGCCGTGCCGGATCCTATGGTGATGATAGGCCACCGCTGTGACCCGTTCAAGGTTGAGATGGTGATCCGCGGCTACCTCACAGGCCACGCCTGGAGGGAGTACCGCGACGGCAAACGCAGCCTCTGCGGCGTTCCCCTTCCTGACGGTATGGTTGAGAACCAGAAGTTCCCCGAGCCAATCATCACCCCCACCACCAAGGCCAGCGAAGGCCACGACGAGGACATCTCCAAAGAGGAAATCATAGCCTCCGGTCTGGTTGGCCGCGAAGACTACGAGAAACTCGAGGAGTATACCCGCGCCCTTTTCCAGCGCGGCACCGAGATAGCCGCAAAGCAGGGCCTGATACTGGTTGACACCAAGTATGAATTCGGCAAGAAAGACGGCGTCATCTACCTGATGGACGAGATCCACACCCCCGATTCATCAAGGTATTTCTACCTTGAAGGATATGAGGAGAGGCAGGCCAAGGGAGAGAGGCAGAAGCAGCTCTCCAAGGAGTTCGTGCGCGAGTGGCTGATGGCAGGCGGATTCCAGGGCAAGGAAGGCCAGAAAGTGCCCGAAATGACCCCCGAAATCGTGAACGGAATCACTGACCGGTACATAGAGCTGTACGAGCACATAACGGGCGAAAAATTCGAGAAAAAGGCCTATTCCGCCGAGACTATAGAAAAACACGTTAACGAATATTTAAAATAAAAGATGATAGAAAGGTATTCCCGCCCCGTAATGAGGGCTGTCTGGACAGAAGAAAACAAGTTCGCCGCCTACCTTGAGGTGGAAACCCTCTCCTGCGAGGCCTGGTCCGAGTTGGGAGTCATCCCCAAGGAGGACGTGGCCAAGATAAGGGCCAACGCATCTTTCAGGGTACCCCGCATAAAGGAAATCGAGGAGCAGACCCGCCACGACGTGGTGGCCTTCACCCGTGCCGTCAGCGAGACCCTGGGAGAGGAGCGCAAGTGGGTTCATTACGGACTCACTTCCACCGACGTGGTTGACACAGCCAACGGCTACCTGCTGAAGCAGGCCGACGCCATCCTCCTGAAAGACCTGGAGGCATTCCAGGAGGTGCTCAGGCGCAGGGCGCTGGAATTCAAGAAAACCCCCTGCATAGGCCGCACCCACGGCATCCACGCCGATATCACCAGTTTCGGCCTCAAATGGGCCTTGTGGTACGAGGAGATGAAGCGCAACATAGAGCGCTTCAAATACGCGGCCGCGGGCGTGGAGGCCGGCAAGATGAGCGGCGCGGTGGGCAACTTCGCCAACATCCCTCCCTTCATCCAGGACTATGTCTGCGGAAAGCTGGGAATTGCCTCGGCCAACATCTCCACGCAGGTTCTGCAGAGGGACAGGCACGCGTACTACCTGGCCACCCTCAGCGTGATAGCATCCACGCTGGAGCAGATGGCCTTCGAGGTGCGCAACCTCCAGCGCACCGAGGTGCGCGAGGTTGAGGAAGCCTTCGGCAAAGGCCAGAAAGGCTCCAGCGCAATGCCTCACAAGCGCAACCCCATCAGTTCAGAAAATATATGCGGATGCGCACGCGTAATGCGCGGGTATATGCTCACCGCGTCGGAGAACGTGGCGCTGTGGCACGAGAGGGATATCTCCCACTCGTCCACCGAGCGCATCGTCCTCCCCGACGCCACCGAACTGCTTGACTATATGCTCAACCGCTTTATGGGCATCCTGGACAGGCTGGTTGTATTCCCTGAGACAATGCTCGCCAACATCTACCGCACACACGGAGTGATCTTCGCCCAGAGGGTTATGAACGCCCTCATAGGCAAGGGCCTCAGCCGCGAGGAAGCCTACGACACCGTGCAGCCCGTTGCAATGAAAGCCTGGAGCGAAGGCCTGGACTACGCCACCCTCCTGCAGCAGAACGAAAAGGTGATGGGCCTGCTGTCAAAAGAAGAATTGGACAGTTGTTTCACCCTTGACTACTACTTCAAGAACGTGGACTACATCTTCGACCGCGTGGGAATTAAATAGTTTAAAAAATATTTGCATTATAATTTTTGTTTCCTATATTTGCTAACAGATATGAGAACAAACGGTGCATACTTCTGGTGGTGGCAACTGACTGACTAAATCGGACAGCAAGCCATCGTATGTGCACTTCAGTGAATAGACTAAATTATTATTAACATAAAGGCTGTCCGACAAAGACAGCCCTTTTTTGTATTACATTTTAATTTCAAAAAAATGAAACAGAAAAAATTCATTCTCCCGGAGAGCGAGATTCCTACAGCTTGGTTCAACATCCAGGCAGTGATGCCTAACAAGCCTCTTCCCATCCTTCACCCGGGAACCCGTCAGCCCCTCAAGGCTGAGGACCTGTACCCTATCTTCTGTGAGGAGTGTTCAAATCAGGAGCTTGACACCACCAACGAGTGGATTCCCATTCCGGAGGAAGTGCGTGAGCAGTACGCCGCCTACAGGTGCACTCCGCTCGTAAGGGCTTACGACCTTGAGAAGGCCCTTGGAACGCCGGCTCACATCTATTTCAAGAACGAGAGCGTATCCCCCGCCGGATCCCACAAACTGAATTCGGCCCTTGCGCAGGCTTACTACGCAAAGAAACAGGGTATTACAAATATCACCACGGAAACGGGAGCAGGCCAGTGGGGCGGAGCCCTTTCCTATGCCGCAAAGAAGTTCGGCATTGACTGCGCAGTCTATATGGTAAAGGCCAGCTACAACCAGAAGCCCTACAGGCGCTCTATTATGCAGACCTTTGACGCCGCCATCACCCCGTCTCCTTCAATGTCCACCCGTGCCGGAAAGGACATCCTGACCATCAACCCCAACGACCAGGGCTCACTCGGAACCGCAATTTCCGAGGCAATCGAGCTGGCAGTATCAACCCCCAACTGCAAGTACACCCTTGGCTCAGTGCTCAACCACGTTTGTCTGCACCAGACCGTTATAGGACTGGAGGCCGAGAAGCAGATGGAGATGGCCGGAGAGTATCCTGACATCGTTATCGCCTGCTTCGGAGGCGGCTCCAACTTCAGCGGAATCGCATATCCGTTTATGAGGCACAACATCCAGGACGGCAAGAAGACCCGCTTCATCGCTGCCGAGCCTTCATCATGCCCCAAGCTCACCCGCGGAAAATTCGAGTATGACTTCGGTGACGAGGCCGGACTCACTCCCCTCCTCCCGATGTACACCATCGGCCATACCTTCAAGCCGGCTACCATCCACGCAGGCGGTCTCCGTTATCACGGCGCAGGCGTGATTATGTCACAGCTTATGAAGGACGGATTCATGGAGGCCCAGGACTATGACCAGACCGAGACCTTCAAGGCCGGTGTCCTGTTCGCCCGCACAGAGGGTATAATCCCCGCTCCGGAGTCCTGCCACGCAATTGCAGCCACCATCAAGGAGGCTCTCAAGTGCAAGGAGACAGGCGAGGAGAAAGTCATTCTCTTCAACCTCTCAGGACACGGATTCGTAGATATGGGCGCTTACGACTCATACTTCTCCGGTGAAATGACCAACTACGTACTTACAGACGAGGAACTCGCCAAGTACCAGGCCAGCGCAGACGCACTGAACCAGTAAGCCTCTTATTTGACTATCTTATAGACCTCTTCCGGATCATCGGTCAGGAAGAGGTTTATCTGTTTGTACTTGCCCCTGTCGCAAAGGTCCTTGATGAACGGATAGACGGGGATCTCCTCAGTATAGAACTTGGTGTCCAGGAATATCATCGGACCCACTATTCCGTCTTCGTCGTAATGCAGTTTGGCCGCGTTCTGGAAGACTTCCTGAAGGGTTCCGGCGGAGCCGGGAGTCACCAGGATTCCGCCCTGGGCTATGCTCAGGATCATATCTTCCCGGACGCTGTTGGTGAAGAACTTGGCTATGTGGGTGGCGAAGGGCGTGGAGGGCTCGTGGCCGTAGAACCAGGTGGGGATGGAGAGGCTCTTGTACCTGTCCTGGGGGTACTTGTCTATTACGCGGAAGGCGCTCTGCACCCAGAGGTAGGTCTCGTCCTGGCCGAAGTCCTGGAGTATGGAGAAGGCGTCCTCCAGTTCCTCGGTGGTGCGTCCTGCCATCCAGGCTCCCAGGTGGGTGGCTTCCATTGCGCCGGGGCCGCCGCCGGAGATCATCAGCTTGCCTTTTTCGGTGAGTTTCTTGCTTATGCGGACTATCTTGCGGTAGCCCTCGTCGGCGCGGCGCAGGCCGTGGCCGCCCATTATTCCTACTACATTCTGAGGGTCGTAGCTGTGGAGGAAGTTGGTGAGTTCGTCATAGATGGAGTGGTCGTGGAGGGTGCGGGCCAGCATTATGCGTATGTCGTCGCACATCTCGCCCTGGGCGCGGTACTCCTTGTACACGCGGTGGTCGAAGCAGCCCTTGAAAGTGATGGGGTTCTCTACGTCAAAGCCCTCGTACAGGGTGGAGGCGTTGTACAGGTTGGGGACGAAGGCGTGGTACGGCTGCCCCATCCTGGGCAGCACCAGGCAGTCCCGCAGGAGCCTGTACTGCTGCGGCAGCAGTTCGCAGCCGAAGAAACAGCAGTCCACAAAGGTGTTGTTCAAGGCGTACTGCTGGGCCTTTGGTTCCGTGAAGTCTATGTACTGGAACGCGTAATGGCCCACCAGGCCGGTATTCTCCTCAGGTTCCGGGAGAGCATCTGCACTATTTATCTGAACGTAGGGGTAAGATTTCATTTCAGCGTCACGTGTGGTTATCTCCCGTAAAGATACAAAGATTTTACGCACCTTCATCCTTCTCTCCCGTCCCGGAGTTGTATAAGACATAGGCGCTGAGGTGGTGGAAGGCAATTTGGGTGGAGCGAAGGAAATTAGCGGAAAATTTAACTAAAATAGTTGCGTAGTTAATTTTTTTAGTTACATTTGTGACAAAGAGGCATTGATATGAAAAGATTGACTAAGAAAGAAGAAGTAATTATGGAACACTTCTGGGCAAACGGACCGCTGTTTATCAGGGAGTTACGTGAATTGTACCCAGAGCCGAAGCCCCATTTCAGCACCCTGTCCACACAAGTGCGGACACTCCAGGAAGAAGGATTCATAGACCATAAGGCATATGGTCCCACCTACCAGTATTTTGCCAAAGTATCCAGAGAAGAGTACAAGCAACGCTCGCTGATAGGACTTATAGACAAGTACTTTGACAACTCCTACATCAACGCAGTATCTGCACTTGTCAAGGAAGAAAAGATTACAGTTGACCAGCTTAAAGAGTTGATAGACCTGGTAGAAAATAACAAATAGCCATGATGCAGTTCCTCACATATGAAGTCAAGGTAGCGGCAATATTGCTGGTTTTCTATCTGTTCTACCGCTTCCTTCTGAAGAAAGAGACTTTCCACCGCCTCAACAGAGCAGTGCTTGTAGGAACGGCCGTCCTGTCGTTCTTACTTCCCTTCTGCATAATCACTATCCATAAGACCGTGGATGTGGATGCCTCGCCTATGATCATAGAGACTGGTGAAGTCACAGCCTCCACTGCAATCGAGGCATCGTCCAATCCCTGGTGGCAGACGGCCTTGTTCGTACTGTTCTGGGCTGGAGTCGCTTTCGTGTTCATCCGCGTTGCAATCTCAATCCTTTCAATACGGCGCATCATCATGCAAGGACGGCAGGTGAAAGAAGAAGACGGATGCAGGATTATCGTAACCGACAAGGCGATAGCCCCTTTCAGCTGGATGCGGTACATAGTCTTGTCTCAGGAAGATTATCAGGACAATCCCTATACTGTTATTGCCCACGAAAAAGCACATATCAGGTACAGACACTCTCTTGACGTGCTTCTGGTGGACAT
>JAGCVB010000055.1 GCA_017962585.1 Bacteroidales bacterium | reverse complement strand
CTGAACTCGTTCCAGTCCTTTATGTTGCTGAAATTGCACCTTCCCTTGCCGGTAATCATAATCTTTCGGCCGGGGCGCGGCATCTTCTCGAGAATTGCCACGGACGGCTCGGCGCCGGCTTCCACCAGAGCGTCAGCCGCCGCATAACCGGCCATCAGGCCCGATGCCCCTCCTCCGATTATAATTATGTCGCTTTTCATAAAAAATTTCTATCTTTGCAGTCCTCGCCACTTTAGCTCAGTCGGTAGAGCAGCGCATTCGTAACGCGCAGGTCGGGAGTCCGAGTCTCCCAAGTGGCTCAAATAATCCTGAAATCCATAAGAAGGCGCCCGTCAAGGGTGCCTTTTATTTGTGCCGGCCCGTCACACAGGAACTCCATCTCCTTAAGTTCCGCCGCGACAAAGTCGCCAGTACGGATAAGAGCCTTTTCCGTGGCATCCACTATTGCATTTTCTATAACCTGACGGCCCTCGTAACTGCATTTGAATATCACCTCATCATCCCTTGACAGGATGAACTCTGCACCTGGAGCGGGGAAGTCCTGCTCCAGGGGATAGGGGAGGAATGAGGTATGGCCCATGCATATTGCTGAGGCGTACCCTTCGGGGCTGCCGTCCAGCAGGTTTTGGGCGTAGAGGAGCATCCCGTACGATATGCTGTCGTAATACCTTGAGGCGAAGTGGCTGCCGATGCTCTTTCCCGGCCTGCTTACGTGGGCGTATACAATGGGAGAGAAGGACAACGCTCCTGCAAAATCCGGCAGGTAGAGGTCGTCGTTCTTCCTTACCCAGGAAGTGTCCGGCCTGACCACGCAGTGCCCTGATGCTGTCTTTACTACTATGTTCATCAGAATAAGCGGCCCTGGAAATTGCCCTGGAGCATACGTATTGCTTCGGCGGTTTCCTGGTCGCTGAGAGGCCTGTTCTGCTCCGCCTTCTTTTCCTTGTCGAACTGTTCCTTGAGGAGGGCGAACTGACGTTTGGTATCCAGAGTGAATTCGCCCTGCATTATCCAGGCGAAATAGGATGGTTCCTTCTGGTACACCTCTCGTGCGGTCTTGCCCTTGTGCTTTCCGAAACTAATGACAGCCTGTGAGTTGCTGTCCCAGACGAGCCTGCCTGCGTAGTCTACGTTCTTTGGCCTTCCTCCCAGGTTGGAGAGGAAGCCGACGTCGTTTCGCAGGGTATCGGGGTAGGCGTCCAGCTGGCCTTTGAGCACCTCGTAGGTGGCCACTGTGTCGGCTTCGGCCGTATGGGCGTTGGGAAGTTCGTCCTGGTGGCAGTAGAAGCGGTATGCGGCCTTGAGGTTGCGGGGCTCCATCACGTGATAGATGGTCTGGACGTCAATCATCCTCTTTTCGTGCAGGTTTATGTCAAACTCCCTGTGGCAGTATTCGCGCACGCGCTCTATCTCTTCTGCCAGGATGGGGAGGTCGAACTTGGCCGAGTTGAAGCCGGCCAGGTCGCTGTCCTTGAGCCAGGAGACCACTTCGTCCACTATCTCGTAGAACTTGGGGCAGTCCTTTACGTCCTGGTCGTGCACTCCGTTCACGCTGCTGGCAGATTCGGATATGTGTTTCTGCGCTCCTGCGGCATAGTCCCAGGGGCATACTTTCCAGGTTTTGATGCGTTCTTCGGAATCGGGGAACACTTTTACGAAACTCAGCTCTATTATGGAGTCCGTGGCAATATTAAGGCCCGTGCTCTCTATGTCGAAGAAGAGCAGAGGCCTTTCAAGATTCAATTTCATAGGATAAAGTCTAAATCATGATTGGCATAAGGATGCCGCAGATCTTTTCGCTGTCTTCCTCTTCTTCGGCGGGGACTATGAGGGCCGCGCGCCTTGCATCCATGAACTTCATCACCACAGTGTCGCAGGTCATGTTGCCCAGGATGTCGCAAAGGAAGGAAGACTTGAAGCCGATTGTAAGGTTGTCACCGCTGTAGTCGCAGGGGAGTTTCTCGTAAGCCGCGATTGCGAATCCCAGGTCCTGGGCCGAAATCTCCAACTGTCCGGGCTTGAAGTCGAACTTTATATGGTTGGAAGCCTTGTTGGCGCAGACGGAGACGCGGCGCACGCTGTTGAGCAGCTGCACCCTGTCCATCTTGAGGATGTTGGAATTGTTCTGCGGGATGACGTCCTTGTAACGGGGGAACTTGCCCACCACCAGACGGCAGATGAGGACGGTGTTGTCCATTCCGAACACGGCGTTGGTGTCGTCGAAACGCACCGTTATGTCGGAGGAGTCCTTGCCGATGAGGCCCTTGAGCACTCCCGCAGCCTTCTTGTGAAGGATGAAGGAGCACTTGTCCGCGGCGTTTACGTCGGCGGAGGTATAGCATATGAGCTTGTGCGAATCAGAAGCCACCAGGGTGCTGGACATTGTGTCCAGGTCGAAGTAGATGCCGTTCATTGCGGGGCGCATCTCGTCGTCGGCGGTGGCGTAGATGGTGCCGTTGATTCCGTCCAGCAGGGTCTGAGCGGGGAATACGACCTTGCGGGCGTCATCGTCCACGGTCTTGATGTGCGGATAGTCCTCTGCGGGGAAGAAGGGGAGGGTTGAAACGCCGCTGCTCCAACTGCACTCGAAGGAGGCTCCTTCGTCGGTGGTCTTGATGCTTACCGGCTGGTCGGGGAGTGCCTTGAGCAGGTCCGTGAAATGGCGGGCGGGCACGGCGATGCTTCCTTCTTCCTGAACTTTCTCCACCTGGATGCAGGTGCGCAGCGTGAGGTCTGAATCCGATGCGGTAATTTCGAGGATGTTGTCCTTGAGTACGAAAAGGAAGTTCTCCAGGATGGGCTGTACGGACTTTGCCGGAATGGCCTTGGAGACATCCATGAGAGCTTTCAATAGTTCAGCGCTGGAAACGGTAAATTTCATATTGATATAACTTTTGATTATCTTTTGTGTCTAAAATGGTGTGTTCACAAATATAGCACAATTCCGTCAAAAATGGCACATAATTTGACTTTTTATCCTCGTGTCCGAGAGGACTGAAACAGATAATTCAAAACGTATCATATTATGAAAAAGAATTTATTGATTGTAGTGGCCTCAGTGCTGCTGAGCGGCATTACTGCCTATGCAGTGGTACGGTCGGCAAAGCCTGAGCAGGCATCCGTGTCTACATCCTATCCTACTGACGGCTCCATGTACAGGACTGTCAATTTGGCACAAACAGACTATCCGGATTTCACATATGCGGCAGAATCTGCGGTCGATGCCGTAGTTTTCGTAAAAGTTACCATACAGTCCAGGTCCCGCGGCAACTATCAGATAGACCCGTTCTTCGAGTATTTCTTCGGTTATGGCGGAGGCCAGCAGCAGCCCAGGCAGCAGCAGGGCAGCGGCTCCGGAGTGATCATCCGTTCTGACGGCTATATCGTCACCAACAACCACGTAGTCCAGGATGCCACCAAGGTGGAAGTCACCCTGAACAACAACAAGACCTACGAGGCAACAGTAGTGGGCACCGACGCCGCAACCGACGTCGCCCTCATTAAGATAGACGCCGAAGGCCTTCCTTCAATACCCTTCGCCGATTCTGACGCCCTGCGTCTCGGAGAGTGGGTGCTGGCAATCGGAAGCCCTCTGGGAGAGCAGCTCCGTTCCACCATCACCGCAGGTATCGTAAGTGCAAAGGGCCGCTCTATGCCCAGCACTGACGGTTCCTTCAAGATTGAATCCTTCATCCAGACCGTCGCAGCCGTCAACGCCGGCAACAGCGGCGGAGCCCTCATCAACAAGTCAGGCCAGCTGGTGGGAATCAACACCGCAATCGTTTCCACCTCGGGATCCTTTACAGGCTATTCATTCGCAGTTCCTTCCAACATAG
>JAGCVB010000054.1 GCA_017962585.1 Bacteroidales bacterium | reverse complement strand
TTGTCATACTGTTCCAGATCCGGCAGTTCAAAGCGGTCATTGCGCAGCACTGTGACCCCGACGCCCATTGACTTTACCAGATGGCGCAGATTGTACGTAAAAGAATCGTAGTTGTCTATTATTACAGTTTTCATCGCATTGTCTGTTATAATGTCTCAGCCATTGTGATTGCCCTGCGCAGTGCGCCCAGCTTGTTGCTCACTTCAAAGAGCTCGTTCTCCACGATGCTTCCCTTGACGATACCGCCGCCTGCCTGGAACCATAGCTCTCCGTTGCGGGACACGAAGGTCCTGATTGTGATTGCCTGATTCAGGGAACCGTCGAATCCTATCACGCCTATACAGCCTCCGTACGCGCCGCGGCAGTGCGGCTCATATTCGCTGATCAGCTGCATTGCGCGCACCTTGGGAGCTCCGCTCAGCGTTCCTGCAGGGAAAGTATCGAAGAAAGCCTGCACCGGATCGGACCCGTTGTCGAGCTCGCCGGATACACGTGACACCAGATGTATCACGTGGGAATAATACTGCAAGTCCTTGTAGAAATCCAGCTTTACGTTGTGGCAGTTGCGGCTCAGATCGTTCCGCGCAAGGTCTACCAGCATTACGTGTTCGCTGTTTTCCTTGGGGTCTTTCATCAAGGCTTCGGCCGCCCTGCGGTCTTCCTCGGGAGAACCCGTGCGCTTGGTCGTACCCGCAATGGGGTCTATGTAGGCTTTGCGCCCCTGGATGCGGCAGTGAGTCTCGGGAGACGAGCCGAATATCCTGAAACCTCCGAAGTCGAAGTAGAACAGATAGGGGCTGGGGTTGATGCTGCGCAGGGCGCGGTAGAGCTTGAAATCGTCCCCTTCGTACTTCTGGATAAAACGGCGTGACAGCACAATCTGGAAGACGTCTCCGCGAAGGCAGTGCCTTATTCCGCGTCTGATAATCTCGCGGTGCTCGTCGTCAGTAAGCGTGGACGATGTCTCCCCCACTGCCTTGAATCCATAGGACGGACGGCTGGACTTTCCAAGGGCCTTCAGGATGAACTCCAGGTCTTCTTCCGAACCCAGGGTGAGAACCTTCATTATGTTGTTGTGGTGATCGAACTGGATCACGTCCCTGTACATTATGTAGTACAGGTCAGGAGCATCGTCCTTTTCCATTGTCTGGTCCTTGATATGGATTCCTTCAAGGTACCTGACGCTGTTGAAAGAAGTGTAACCGAAGAGTCCGAAGAGGTTGGCGCCGTCACCTTGGATCTTGATCCTGTCAAGGAAGTCGTGTATTGCGTCCCTGGCCATATATTCATCGTCCACTGCGTGTTCTTTCTTGCTTCCGTCAGGGAAAATGATTGTGGCGTTGCCGTGGGCAATGGCCACGCTTCCCATTGGCTTGATGCCTATGAAAGACCTGGAATTAGCAGGGTCGTTGTAGTCTGAACACTCCAGAAGCATGCTGGTCGGGTAAAGGTCCCTCAGTTTCTGGTATGAGCCTACAGGGGTGTGCATGTCAGCCAGGATTGTCCGGCTAAGGGCGGTAAAATTAAAATTCTCCATATTCTTTTGCCATTTTCTTATTGTCAAGGTATGTCTGAATGTCTTTGTCTCCCCTTCCGCTCACGGTAAGGACTACCACGTCGGAGGGCTTGAAACTCAGTTTTGAAAGAGCGGCCACGGCGTGGGCGGACTCTATGGCGGGGATGATTCCCTCGCAGCGGGTCAACTCGTAGCCGGCGTATATTGCCTCGTCGTCATTTATGCTGAAGACCTGCGTGCGGCCCTGCCGCTGCATGTTGCAGTGCATTGGTCCCACGCCAGGGTAATCCAGGCCCGCGCTGATAGTGTAGGCTTCCTGAATCTGGCCGTCATCGTCCTGCATCACCAGCATCTTGGAGCCGTGGAGTATTCCCACGGTGCCCCTGTGGAAGGTGGCTGCGGTGTGGTCGGTATCCCAGCCGCTGCCTCCCGCTTCTGCCAGGACGATTTTCACGCGCTCGTCGTCCATATAATGGTAAATGGTTCCCGCGGCGTTGCTTCCGCCGCCTATGCAGGCAATCAGATAGTCTGGATAGTCCCTTCCGATCTTTTCTTGCAGCTGCCACTTAATCTCCTCAGAGATTACGCTTTGCATCCTTGCAACCAGGTCAGGATAAGGATGCGGCCCCATCGTAGAACCCACAATATAGAAAGTGTCCGAAGGATGGCAGCACCAGTCACGTATGGCTGCGGAGCAAGCGTCCGACAAGGTCATGTTGCCGGTACGGACAGGATGTACGGTGGCACCGAGCATTCTCATGCGCTCGACGTTGGTGTGCTGGCGCTCAACGTCCGTTGCGCCCATGAACACCTCGCACTCCATGCCCATCAGGGCGCAGACCGTGGCTGTGGCCACGCCGTGCTGCCCTGCACCGGTTTCCGCTATGATCCGTTTCTTGCCCATTTTCTTTGCCAGAAGGATCTGGCCTACGGTATTGTTTATCTTATGAGCTCCTGTATGGTTGAGATCCTCTCTTTTCAGATACAGGTTGCAGCCATACTTCCGGCTCATCCGGGAAGCGTAATAAAGCGGTGAAGGCCGCCCTACGTAATCTTTAAGGAGATCACGATACTCTCTCTTGAATTCTTCCGACTCAAGGATACCAACATACTGACTCTCAAGGTTCTTTACGGTGGAATAGAGGATTTCCGGAATGTATGCGCCTCCGAATTCTCCATAGAAACCGTTTCTGTCTACACTGAATTTACCCATATGTCTTTTAATTGATTCTCACAAAAAAGGCCTGTCGCAAGAACGACAGGCCTTCGGTTATTTATGTGCAAGTTTTGGTATAAGGCTATCTTCTCACGATTGTTTTGATCTTGAGTTAAGCCACCACCAGAAATTTGCAGTCAATGTCATACTTTTCTGTATTTCTTCTGCGAATATAGTTCTTTTTGCCAAGTAAACAATAGCAAATTAAATGTTTTTAGCATGACAAGATCTACGATAGTACCTTTTTGTCTGTTTTATTGCCTAACTTTGCAGAAATGTGTGTAAAACGACTTATCTTTTCGTTACTTCTGCTCGCCGCCTCTTTCCTTCTCAGGGCGCAGGACATGGTCACTTCCGGCCAGAGAGACGGTATTTCAAAATCTGTCCGTTATGACGTTTCCAAGTTCACTGATACCAGGGACCGCAAACTGCAAGACGTGCTTGACAAACTGCCAGGTATGTCCAAATGGGAATGGAGCGGAGGCACCAATTACTGGTATAACGGTGCCTGGGTGCAGAAAATATACATAAACGGTAAAGACATATTGGGCGACAATTATCTCCCGGTTTACAATTTGAAGCCGGAAGATGTGGAGAGTCTGGAGATCCTTGAAAACCACGTTCACGTAAAAGTGATGAAAGGCGTCCAGTACAGTGACAATGCCACCTTGAACATAATCTTGAAGCCGGAGGCCAGTTCCGGCCTGTCCGGTTCTTTCAAGGCTGGAGCTGGCGTCGATCCCTGGCTGTACAACGCCGACTTTGGCGCTACGCTGTTCACGCCCAAATCCAGCAGCACCCTGGTATTGAAGGCCGACAACACCGGCCAGAATCTTGGAGGCGATGTAGGCAATTTCGGAAATGCCTCCACCTCTTATGGCGTTCAGCAATGGCTTAACGTCAGCCCGTCGATGGCTCCTCTTTCAGACCAAAGAGTCCGCTTCAACAACAGCCTGTTAGGCTCTGCCAGTACCACTGTCAGCCTCTCCCCTTCCTTGGACCTGAAACTGAACCTGGGCTTCCATTCCGAGAACCTTAAGGCATCCAGCCTTGACGAGACAACATATTACTTGAAAGAGGGTGGAACCGTCGTGGACGTCACTGACGAGAATGCTCTCTCAAGGCAGAAGGACCTGGAAGGAAGCCTTACCCTGTTGTCCAACACAGAAAGGCAATACCTTCAGGACAACCTGTATTTTGCGACTCGATGGCGCAATGTGGACAAAAAGATAGACGGGACTTTCCCGAGCGACCAGATTGTCCGCACCGGTCCCCTCCACGTCAAGAACGAACTGAACTATTATTTCCCTCTGGGCAGGAACATCCTGGCCATAGATGTGGTGGGAGCATATGTATCCCGTCCCCAGTCACTTACAATCCAGGATAACGAAGGGACATTGCAGGAGAAAATCACCAGCCATTCATCGTCAATTGACGCTTCCGCCACTTATAAAATATCCCTGGGCGATTTCAATCTGTCGGCCAAAGGCGGAGCCGAATACAACGGAAGGTCTCTGGTTACCGAGGTAAGCGGAATCGAAGATATGGGCGAGACGGGGAGTGATTCACACCTGGGAACGACCATGCTTTATACAGAGGCCGCACTGACTTACATAGACGACAAGCTGCAGGCAGAGATCAAAGTCCCGTTCAAAGTGGGCAGATACGACCTTAAAGACAATATCAAAGAGGTTGACCTTACCAAATCCAAGTCCTATTTCTCTCCCTCCCTGTCGCTCAAATACGAGGCCTCTGAGAATCTCTCCATCAGCGCCGACGCGTCATATCAGCAGGACGAAGTAAATCGCAGGAGGCTGTACAGCGGCCTGATATTCCAGGACTTCAGGCGTGCCGTACGAGGAATCCCATCATTCGAGGGCGACCGTGAAAAGAACTTGGAACTGTCGTTTGCATACAAATATCCCCAGCAGTCTTTATTCCTGAACGGTTCCGTTTCCGGGGCCTGGAGCCAGGCGGCATTCATAAATGTAATGGACTTCACTCCTGACTTCATCATCAACGGTTTCGAGGAGTCCCCGGAAGGAGTCAAGGACAGGAATACCAAAGTGGAGGCGGACGTCAGCAAAGGAATAGAATCTCTTAAAGGAAAGATAGGCCTGGGCGCCTCCTTTTCAGACATGTCCTCGACAATGGTCAGGAATTCTCACCTGATTCCTTTCGCATCTTCAGGCTGGACGCTGACGCCGAATATCAACGGAAGGGTTTTCAGCTGGCTCAACACAATTTACAGTCTGAACATGGAGTGGAACACGATCCGGATGACTGACGAAGGGCAAAACGAAGGAGACACTTCCCACAGCAAAGGATACACTCAAACCCTGGAAACCATCTTCACTCCCTGGGAGAAGTTCAATTTCAGTTTCCTTGGAGAGCACTATTACACCGAGTTCGCAGATGATGCGGCCAAGCATCTGGTGCTGGTGGACTTCAAGGCAGAGTACATACTTTCTGACGATTGGATCCTGCAGGCTGCGGCCACCAACATCCTTGACCAAGATACTTACAATTACACTCTTGTAGACAGCGACACTTTCTCCCGTTCGTTCACATCCTATTGGATACGGCCAAGGAATATCCTTCTGAGCATATTCCACAAGTTCTAGAGATAGGGTTCATCCTGAAAAGGATGAAATAAAAAATGATTATATTTACTGCAATCTAGCATTGTAGATATCATGGCATCAATACTGACAGCACTTCTGTCCTTGTTCATATTACAGGCATCCCCCACTGCTTTCTGGAATGCAGTTGTAAACCATATAGAAGAGAATCACTATCAATTGGTTGTGACGGGTAAGATATTCCCCGATTTCTACGTACACACAATGGATACTGATTTCATCGGCACCCAGTTGTCGGTTGAAGAGACAGACGGAATAAAGGTAGTTGGAAATCCGGTGGAGGAATATGAACCAGCGGATTACAAGGGCGAGACCGTAGTCAAGGGAGACTACGTGCTGCGGCAGGACTTGGAAATAACCGGCGGTGATGTAGTACAAGGCACCGTTACTTGGAGCGCCTGCAGCGGTGACGAGTGCAGAATGCCCGAGGATTATGACTTCAGCGCGGGGATTCCCGGTCAGGCAAGGAATGACGTACTTGGAGCCGCGGGAAGCAGTGGAAAAGGTGCTTCCGGCAGCGGCTCTGCAAAGGGGCTGTGGGGACTGATATTGGAGGCCATACTGTGGGGCTTCCTGATGCTGCTGACGCCCTGCGTTTTCCCTATGGTTCCTATGACCGTGTCTTTCTTCCTGAAACAGAGCGGTTCTCCTGCCCAGGGCAAGTTCAGGGCCCTGATGTACGGGATATTCATAGTTCTGCTGTACACAGTACCTATAAGCGTGATCATAGGACTGACCTGGGCCGTAGGAGGGTCCACAGTGACTGCTGACATATTCAACTGGCTGTCTACGCATTGGCTGCCCAACATCCTCTTCTTCCTGATCTTTATGGCCTTTGCCGCCTCGTTCTTCGGGGCATTCGAAATAACGCTGCCCAGCAAATGGACCAACAGCGCCGACAAGAACAGCGAGCGCCGCGGCCTGGGCGGAGTCTTCTTCCTTGCGCTGACGCTTGTGCTTGTCAGTTTCAGCTGCACGGGCCCCATCGTAGGCACCGTGCTCATAAAGAGCACCCAGGGCGAATTCTGGACGCCTATGGTGACGATGCTGGCATTCAGCATCGCCTTCGCCCTGCCTTTCGCTCTGCTGGCTTTCTTCCCCTCAGTGCTGAAGAAACTCCCCAAGAGCGGCGGATGGCTCAACAGCGTCAAGGTGGTGCTGGGCTTCATAGAAATAGCCCTCGGCCTCAAGTTCCTCTCCGTGGCGGACCAGACCTACCACTGGCACCTGTTGGACCGCGAGATTTATCTGGCAATATGGATAGTTTGCTTCGCCCTGCTGGGCTTCTACCTGTTGGGCAAGATCCGCTTCAAATACGACACTCCGGTGGAGCATATATCAGTAGGCCGCCTGGCGCTGGTCATCATAGACTTCGCGTTCGTAGTCTATATGATACCAGGAATGTGGGGCGCACCTCTCAAGGGCCTCAGCGGCTATCTGCCGCCGCTGGAGACTCAGGACTTTGTCCTGACGCCAGGCGGCACGGTTCAGGCCGCGCCTCCTCTTGAAGAGGTGTACGGGTCTGAAGTATCTCTGGCACACGGCCTCACAGGATACAGCAGCCTGGAAGACGGCCTTGCCGCAGCCGCCGCGCAGGGCAAGAAGGTATTCGTGGACATAACCGGACACGGATGCGTAAACTGCCGCGAGATGGAAGCCCGCGTCTGGAGCGCACCTGAAGTGCTCAACCGCCTCAGGAACAACTTCGTGATCGTCTCTCTGTTTGTCGATGACAAGACCAAACTCCCTGAAAGCAAGTGGATCACCAACGACAAAGGCAAGCAGTTGAAGGATGTGGGGAGGGTCAATTCCTACCTGGTACTTAAGCGCTTCGGCGTCAATTCCCAGCCCAACTACTTCATATTGGACGAGGACGGCGATATCCTCTCAGGCCCGAGAGGATACAATCTGGACATAGAAGGATTCGTCGATTTCCTGGATTTGAAATAAGGCTTAATTCCTTTTGAGAAGGATGCAGGCGCCTCCGCCCGGAGCCATCTGGACCTCCAGGGTGGTGTCGGAGTCTACTGTCATAATTTCGCTGTAGGTATGTTCCCTGTTCGTCTTGTAGTTGGCGTCAGGAGTATCCATATTCAGCGTTGCAGTCCAGGTCCCCTTGGGAAGGAACGACAGGGGAATTGAGACCTTGCGGGCAGACTCGTCCGTTGCAGCGGCAACAAGAAAATCGCCGTCGGCATTCTGGCGCATCATCACTATATACTCCCCTATCTCTCCCGCCAGCGTGCGGCTCTCCTTCCACGGCTGCTTTTCAGCGGCCAGGAATTCGAGCAACTGCGGGTATTTGTGATAATACTCCGGAATATCCGGAATGACGGTGGCGCCGGACCAGGTGATCATAGTGCGGGCTATCTCTCCCGTGGCCGTAGACGGAACTTCCTGGCTGTTGTCCTTCCTGGTGGTCCTGCCCTGATGCAGTTCCATAAAGCCGTTGTTCATATCCAGCGGACCTGCAAGCATGTTTACAAATACGGATGTTACGAATGTCTTTGGCTGGAATATCTGCCTGCCGTCCAACTGGGCCTTGCAGTACTCGCGGGTGACAGCGTTGGGCCAGGTGCGCATCTGTCCGTAGGGATGAACGGGATAGTCGTGGTAGTCTACCAGGAGGTGATGCTTTGCGCAGAGACGGGTGATTTCCTGGGTCTTGCGGTTTTTCTCCAGAGGCGTTCCGTTCATGAAACCATACTTGACGCCTGCCGCTCCCCACTGTTCATATTGAGCCAGCGTCTCCTCTATAGGATAGCGCGTACCGGCCACGTCATTAAGGTATAGCCATACTCCCACTCCCCTTTCCTGGCCGTATTTGATTATGCGCTGCACATCCTGGGCCTTGTCGCCGTTGACGGGGTTGGAACTGGCTGAGAACTCGGGGCCGTACCAGTTCGCATCCAGTACCAGATGGCTGAAACCCTGCTCTGCGGCAAAGTCAATCATCCTGGTCCAGGAGTCATAATTCATTCCGTAATGATAGCCTTCCCATACTGCGCCGTCGATGCGCCAGTCCCAGAGCGCAACACCGGGACGCACCCAGCTGAAATCCCCTTCGGGATCGGGGTTCAGAAGTTCAATCAAGTGCGAATCCACCAGCCCGCCGGGAGCGTCAGCGCACATTATCACGCGCCATGCGGATGTAAACGGGGACGAAGCCTCTATCTGATCAGGTATTACCTCGAATGAGGTGGAGCCAGAAGAGGATTGAAGCCGCATAGGCCAACCGTCAGCGCCGAGACAGGCCTCGTGAATGGCCAGATAGCGGTTTTGCGCAGCCTTGACAGTCATTACGGGCAAACGCTCGCCGTCGGACTCCATCAGCCTCTCAGGGCCTATATTGTGCCTTTCTCCGTTATAGAACCACGCCGTATAATTTCCGGCGAAATTGAATTCCGTTTTCTCCAGCATCTTCCCGGCCGGAAGGTCGGTGAACCGGAAGGCCGCCCCGTCGTCATAGACTCTGACCTGAAGGACGCAGGGGCCAAGGCCGCTGAACACAACGTTGAACTCTCTCTGATGATAGCGGTCCGGAACCACCGAACGCTTGCCCCACAGAGGCGTCCATTCTTTGCGGACGCTCTTCTGCCCGCCCTTGGCAGACAGGGTGGTCACTCTGGGAGAGTTGAGGATGTTGGCGGAATATCCTATTTCTGACCAGTCCACAGTAAGGACCCCTCCCACGTACAGGCTGTATTTAAGCTTGCCGTCCTGGCCGGCATCCAGAGAAAAAACTATGTTCTTGTCAGGAGACTTCACATTGATGACTTTTGCGTGCACGGCCGGGGCCATTGCAAGCATAAGGAGAAGGCAGTATATCTTTTTCATAATTTTCAGTTCATTCTAATTGGCAATGACTCCACCGGCACAGACAGGATTGCCGGCAGAATCGAACCCTTCCACCACTACATCGAACCTGCCCTGGTAAGAAGGAAGGCAGTACTCGAAAGTCCGGCTTTCTCCAGGAGCGAGTTCTATCTGGGGATGCCAGAGAATAGTCTGCCTGAGGTCAGGAGCCTGGCCTGATGTATCCGGGAGCCAGGAAACCACGGGATAACTTACACCCTGGAACTCCACTACGCGGACATTGTCGCCGAAGGTATATGAAGGCAGGTTCTGCTTATATGTGACAAAGTTTATCACACCAGGATACGTCCGTCCTCCCAGGAAGAAGGTATTCTGATATATGACAATCTTCTCCACCAGAAGAGGATCGTATTCCAGCAACTGGTTATGGTCTGTCACAGGAACACCGTCCAGCAAAGCCAGGCAGGGCTGCAACGCATAAGGGACGCTCCTGAAATCATCGTGGAGGGACACGATCAGTTCCCTTCCACTGCGGGTCCTGCGTATACTCACTTCGCTTATGTACTCTATGAATAATTCTTCCATAAGGGGGAACCGGGTATAGTCGTCCAGATGATAGACTGCGGGTTCCACGTTGAAAGGCTTGAACGAAGGAACTGGCAGGACGGAATACAGGGAATCGGCGCCGGTAGCGCGCAAAACCTGCATGGACATACTCCTCTGGAGGATTCTCTCCTGAAGAGAGGTGGATAACGGAAGGCTGGGTATGTCAGGATCGCTGACTCCGGAAAAAGGAGGAATGATCTCGAGATGAGTGTTTCCTGCGCTGGCGCCGGGGTCCAGGACCATATCCGTGTCGCCATATATGTTCCGGGTGTAGAATGTGACCGTGCCGTCTTTCTGGATTACTGAGGAATACAAGTCATCGATGCGTCCGGGAATGCAGAGGAATGCCTGGCTTCCCTCGGCAGCGGTTATGTCCTCAGCCGTGCCCACAAGTCTGGCACGGACTATCTCTCCCTCGAAATCGGCAGTTCTTCTGTCAGTGAAATTCCTGCCAGAAGTAGCCTTGGAGGCGAATGATACGGGATTGACAGTCTCCGGTGAAGGGATGCCGTCGTCGTGGTAGACTGAAAGGCTCAGGGACACAGGGCGGTCGGTATTGTTGGTAATTGTAACTGGGCCGGAAGTGTTCAGGGCAATCCCGCCAGCAGAAGGATGAGGATTGCCGTCCCTCAGTTGGATGTAATCTTCTTCAGGAAGGATTTCTACTCCGGAAGACGCTCTTGCTGTAGTAAACGGATTGATGATTGACAGGGTGCGGGCACCTTCCAGGAAGTCATATCCGTTTTCATTGAAACACTGGGCAGTGTAGGCGACAAGGCGGTAATTACCTGTCGGAATCGTGTTCAGAAGCGACATCATTCCGCCTCCTCGGCCCTCTTCCAATGCGACCTTTGCGGTCTGGACGGGGCCGTCCGAAGAGACCAGTTCCAAATATGCTGTACGGCTGCCGTCGGACAATCCCCCGTTTGTCGTATTCAGGCAGAATGCTGAGAAAAACAGCTCGTCCCCTGCGACATATACGTCACGGTCAGTGGATACGTACACCCTTTCGGAAACATATCCCTGGGATCTGGCAGGCAGGATGGCCGCAGCCAGCAGCACTATGATTGATACGAATGCTTTTCTCATTGCTCTATTATCATTCCCAGTCATCCGGTTTCTCGTAAGTACCTCCTCCATATTCCTTGCAGTCGACGCATCTTGACGGCGCCCAGTATGTAATAGTCAAGTCGCCCGGAGGGAAAACGGTTGCGTATGGGAGATACTGCATATTGAAATAGTATTCCACCCACTGATTCTCCCTTACCTCTTCAGGTTCGAAATAGGGTTCCGCACTTTTATAGAAATTAATGTCGATGTCGTCTATGATCAGTTGCTTGCGGGAGATCTGGGCGACATTCACATATCCCATTACAAGTTCGTCAGGTTCCTGGACGCAGCGGATGTTGCCTACCAGTTCGCTGGGGTTGGGAGCGAACAGATTGCCGTTGTATTCAGAATTGGCCTTTATGTTTTCCCAATACAGATATGCATCCTTAGTAAGCGGCTCCAGGTCTACCACTATGCGGTAACGGTCCTGGATGCGCAGGTCGTGCTGGTCTATGGGCAGGAATTCAAGGTCGACGAAGCGGTCGTCAGTCTGCTTCTCTGTAGAGAAGGTCATAATCTTCTTGGACACATCGTGCTTGTAGCAGATATAGATATTCTCTTTGTAATAATCCCTGTATTCCAGATGTCCTGACGGGTGTCTGGAGCTGGTGCTAGTGTCCACGAATTTAATCATTGAAGAGAAGAGGGAGCGGTAGCGCCAATCTTCCACATAACTCCATTTGAAAAAGCTTTCCCCCTTGGAATGCATGCTCAAGGCTACAAAGAGGGTTTCTTTCTCGTAATTGAGGTTATAGGAAAGGGAATCTATTTCGGGAGCTGTACATACCCGTTCCCAGGAGGATACATACTCTTTTCCGTTGTCCCTGTCCAGGAAATGCAAGCGATAGTTCTTGCCTGGATCTGCAGCCTGCGTATCCACGGAATAAGTTCCGGGATTGGAAGGATCTTCGATTCCGTCGAACACTTCCCCGGCATCATTCTCAACCCATACTTTCCCGGAAGGTCTGAGAGGTTCCACATTCGGGCTGTTGATGGGAACGGTCTGGCCTACGGTAATAGTAGTCTTGTTGCCGATAAGTATGTCTCCTTCTATCACCAGCGTACCAGATCCGTCCTTTACTTCCGGAGTAAAAGGGTAAATGCAGGAAACGGCCGTCAGAGCAAGGCAGAATATGAGAAACTTCTTCATCATCCGAACTTTATGTTAAGGTTGATGTAAGGAACCGGGGTGGCGAAGACTGATACCATATATCCCTGGATGGAAGTGCCTCCCAGGGTGGTATAGTAGACAGAGTAAGGATTCTTGCGGCCGGTCACGTTGTAGACACCTATGGTAAAGGACATATGTGTCAGTTTACGCAGATAATGGCCGGGATCTATGTTCAAGGCAAGGTCCATCCTGAAATAATCAGGAATGCGGTAACCGTTCCTTGAGGAGTAGGCCAGGCGGTAACCTCCGCCGTATTGATACACTGCAACTGGTATTGTAACAGGTCGTCCGGTGGAATAATCCACGTTCACAGAAAGGGAATAACGGTGCGTGAACTTGTAGTTGCCCACCAGCTTGAAGTCGTGCGGCTTGTCGTGAGGGGCGTTGTACCAGTCGCCTCCGTTGATGGTCTCCACTCCCCTGTCCTGCATTTCGCGGAGCTTGGTGCGGGAATATGTGTAGGAGAGCCATCCGCTCAGTTTACCCAGTGTCTTCTTGACAAGGAACTCCACACCATAGGCCTTGCCATAGGTGGGAACCAGGTCGGCAGGCAGGTTCTCGTTCATAATGAGCACCGCGCCCGATTTGTAGTCCAGGCTGTTAGAGACACGCTTGTAATAGGTCTCTACTGAGATGTCTATGGTGTTGTCCCTCACCGTCCAGTAGAGCCCTCCGGCGGCCTGCCAGCCTTTCTGGGGCTTCAGGTCTGCGCTGGCAAGGCGCCAGGCGTCCATAGGAGAGATGGACGAGGTGTTGGAAATGAGGTGGACGTACTGGTTCATCGAGTTGAATCCGGCCTTCACAGTCAGATGCTCCAGGATGGAGTATTTTGCAGACAGGCGCAGTTCAGGGGCCGCGTAGAACTTGGACGGAGAGAAGGCGTTGAATGCTGACACTCTCATACCCATATCTACCGACAGACGGTCTCCGGGTTTCCAGTTGTCACTAAGGTATATTCCAGATTCAAGGCCACGGTCTTTAGGCAGGTATTTGTCCTGTACCAGGGAGGCACCTGTCAGCGGAGCCATATGTCCCGGATTGAGATTGTACAGGACAGTGGATGCTCCGTACGAAAGGGAGTGCCTGTCATTTAGCACG
Source organism: Bacteroidales bacterium (assembly GCA_017962585.1). Lineage (GTDB taxonomy): Bacteria > Bacteroidota > Bacteroidia > Bacteroidales > UBA932 > Cryptobacteroides. The sequence continues at coordinate 20,901 of JAGCVB010000054.1, read as the reverse complement.
CTGTTGAATCCCACTTTAGCAAAGCCCTGGGATACGCCTGTGGAGAAACTGTATGCCGAGACGGTGTTGAAATTGTCGTCCACGGTATTGGCGTAGTTGTCATATCCTGCAGCCACTGTCATACCGGTCCTTCCGGACATTGTATGACGCCATTTGAGGGCCACGTTTAGGTTGGAATACCTGAAGGTGGTGTCACCGTCGAAGGAGAAACCGTCCCTGGACCAGTATCCGTATGCCTGAAGTGTATTCTTTTCGTCGACGCGATGAGTCACTGAGGCGTTCAGGTCGCTGAAAGAGGCCTTACCTCCCGAATAACTGGTATTCTCGGGCAGCAGGTTGAATATCCAGTTTGAATATGTAGTGCGCCCGCCCAATATGAACGTGGTCCTGTCCTCGATTATAGGGCCTTCCAGATGGAAGCGGCTGGTAAGGAGGCCGAGGCCGAGGGAGCCCTGGATCTTCTTGGCGTTGCCTTCCCTGCCGCGGACGTCCAGCACCGAGGAGATGCGGCCTCCGAACTCGGCGGGGATGGAACTTTTATACAGCTCTATATCATTGATCACGTCCGTGTTGAAAGCGGAGAACAAGCCGAAGAAGTGGCTGGGGTTGTATATTGTACCGTCGTTGAAGAGCACCAGGTTCTGGTCGGCCGAGCCGCCGCGTACGTTGAATCCGCTTGAGGCCTCGCCAACGCTCTTGACGCCCGGAAGGGTGAGGACCACCTTCATCACATCTGCTTCGCCGAAGGCGGAAGGGATCTTGGTGATGGTGTTTATCCTGACTTTCTCTATGCCCATCCTGGCGTCGCGGTGGTTTACCATGCTCTCGGCGGAGACTACGGCCTCCCTGAGGGAGGTGATTCTCTCTTTCATCACCACGTCCAGGCCGCCGTCGCTGTGAACGTTTACGTTAAGGTGAAGGTCTTCCAGGGAGAAGCCGCTGAAATCCAGGATGTTCTCTCCAAGAGGGAGGGACAGGCGGAAACTTCCGTCGTTGTCTGTCATCGCATAGGAACTGCCGTTGCTGCCAGTTACCAGCACTCCGGCTATGGGCTCGCCTGAAAGAATGTCACGCACCGTGCCGTTGACGTATGCGCGGTCCCCGCGGGCGTTTTCGGCCTGGCCCACATCGTAGACCTTGTTGGCGAAGGTGACCATCTCGTTGCCGGCATTCAGCAGGCGTAGAAGTTCGTCGTCCGTCTCCTTCCGCCCAGTGGAGAAGAAGTCAGGAGGCAGGGTTGCATAGATATCCTTGGCTTCTATGTTCAGCCCTGAGGTTGGCAACGAAGCAGGATTGGAACGCTGCGGGACGCCTTCCGGCAGGCGGAGATCGCTGAAAGACAAGGCAGTGAGCGGAAGCGCAGCCGCGCCTCGCTTTACGGCCGAGGCGAAATCCCTTCCTTCGGGGCTTCGCAGGTAGCGCAGGGTCTTTCCGCGCTTAAGAGGCCGGAGGACCCCGTCACGCTCCAGGTAGTAAGACTCGGAAGTTTTGAAATAATAACTTGCGTGACCGTTCTTCTCGGCTTCTGAAAGATCTAAAGTGGTAACCTTTATCAAATGCCTGTATACCGTGCCGCCGAGGTCTTCGTGAACTATTTCGTAGAAACCTCTGTCAACTTCATATCCTTTCCTGGAAAGGTTCACATAGCGTTTGCCATCCATCTCCACCCAGTCCACGTTGTCACGGTCCAGGATTATGGAATTGTTGCTGCCGGGGGGAATTGTCAGGGCCTCCTGGGCTACGGCATCTATATTCAATGACAGCCCGTCGAAGACCTGGCCGTCGAACATTACTTTTCCAGTAGCGAAATTAGGTGAATACCAGAAATACGTTCCTTCATAAACTATGTTGTAACGGGTTGCCTGACGGCCACGGAAAATGGCCGCCCCTGATCCGGCATCCTGGAGAAAAACCCGCTCGGGTGTATTCCCGACTTCCTGCGCCTGGAGGCACAGGGGCATAGCGCAAGCTAAGAGAAAGACGATGAATCTGTTGGCAGCGGGATGCATTTCGAATCAATTATTCGTAAATTTACAAACAAATCGAAAAAAACAAAGCACTTATGACATCAAGGCAGAGGGAAATTATAGACCTGATCCATTCCGAAGTGAAACCCGCGCTCGGCTGCACGGAACCAATAGCCGTTGCACTGGCAGTTGCCAAGGCAACCGAGATAATAAAGGAGAACTGCCCCGGAGACTGCCCGGAAGGCTGGCGCCGCAGCGCCGACTTCAAGATTGACGTGGCCGTCAGCGGCAACATCCTAAAGAACGGGATGGGTGTGGGAATCCCCGGCACCGGAATGGTCGGAATTCCCATTGCCGCCGCTTTGGGGGCGGTATGCGGAAGTTCCGCACTTGGCCTTGAAGTGCTCAAGAACCTCTCCCCCGAGGACGTCGCCCACGCAAAGCAGCTGGTGGAAGATAAGTCCGTATGCGTGGAAGTCGCCGACACAGAGCACCTGCTTTATGTCAAGGCGACAGTTTCCCTGGAGGGAACTCACGCCAGTGCAGAGGTCAATCCCTATGCCTACGCCGTCATAGAGGACAACCACGACCACATAGTTGAGACCAGTTTTGCCGACAAGATCCTTATGAGTTCCGAGTCCGCCGCCGTTGGCGCAGACTCCGGCATAAAGGATCACGGACTTACTGTAAAAGAGATTTACGACTTCGCCCTCGAGATGCCCTTCGATGATATATCCTTCATTCTGGAGGACCGCACCCTGAATCTGGCTCTTGCAAAAGAAGGCCTGGACGGAGACTACGGCCTCAAGGTGGGCAAAGCCATACGCGAGAACCAGCAGGAGGTATTCGGGGACGATTACCTGAGTTTTGCAATGGGAATGACTGCGGCCGCATCCGATGCCAGGATGGCGGGCTGCACCCTTCCGGCTATGTCCAACAGCGGAAGCGGCAACCAGGGCATCACTGTAAGTATGCCCGTCATAGCCTACGCCATCAAATACAAAGTAGACGACGAACGCCTCGCCAGGGCTCTCATCCTGAGCAATCTGGTGGCCATACATATAAAGAGTTACCTGGGCAAGCTGTCGGCCTTATGCGGCTGCGTAGTGGCCTCTACAGGCTCAGCCTGCGGCATCGTATATCTTGAAGGAGGCGGTCTGAAGGAAGTATCGTCCGCAATCCAGAATATGGCCGGCAACATTACAGGTATGGTATGCGACGGCGCCAAGGTAGGCTGCGCGATGAAGGTGGCTTCCGGCGTGTCCTGCGCCGTTCAGTCCGCCGTTCTGGCCCTCAGGGGCACCTGTATTCCATCCACCGACGGCATTATAGAAGACGATGTAGAAAAGACCATCCGGAACGTGGGTAAGATCGGCTCTGCCGGAATGAAAACCACGGACCGGATGATCCTTGACATTATGCTGTGCAAGTAATTTCTTGCCTGCTCAGTTTATTTTACTTTCTTGCCCCAGTAAGTGGCATTGATCGTTTTCTCGGTACCTGCGTATACGAGTGTGGCTACACGTGGAGATGCTTCCCAGTCAGCCTCGCGCTCTACACATACTATTACGTCGCCTAGTGTGAGCTGCTTCTTGGACTCGTCAAAACTCCATTTGCCTGTAAGGGCGCCGCTCATAGTTCCGTCGGCATTGAGAATCAGGTCTTCGGCCTTGTCCTGGTTGGCGTAGTCGTACTTGAGGTTGATGTGCTCCCACTTTCCTACAAGTTCGGATTTCTTTATGGACTCCCCTGCGGGAAGACCTGCATATCTCTCGGGCAATGCGATAGGCCACAGGTCGTTGGGGTCGGATACTGAAGCAGGGCACCATACTATACGGCGGACGTGTCCCATCATAATGGCGTTGCTGTAGGCGTTTCCGCCAGCTCCTGCCGGGAGCCTGCCCTGTGAGCAGTAGAACCAGTCCCCTGTTCCTTCCTGCTGGAAGATGGCGCAGTGAGAGAGGCCCACCCAGCCATAGCCGGTCTTGAACTTGTACGGATGTGTCACTATAGGGTAACAGTCTCCGCGTCCGTTAGTGAAGTTGCGGCCGGTGATGTCGGTGTAGGGTCCCTCGATGTTCCTGCTGCGCACCACGCGGGTGTTGTACGGAACATCCAGGCCGTCGTATGCCATGAACAGATAATAGTAGCCGTCTTTGTAGATGATCTCCGGGGCCTCGCTTCCCTGCCAGCGGGAAGATGCGGTCCTCGTGCCGACACGGATGCCGTAGCGTCCAACCAGGTCTTCGGAGTTGTCCGCCCAAGGATCTCCCAGCGGAGCATTGACAGGCTTTCCGCTTTCGGGATCTATCTGAAGCAGGGCGAAACCGCTGTGCCAGGAGCCGTGGATGAGGTAATGCTTTCCCTCAGGTGTCACTATGTAAGTGGGGTCGATGGCGTTGTAATAGAAATACGCGTTCCAGTCATTCTCGTTTGGACGGGCCCATCCGTCGCGGCCTTTGTCAGAAGAGGAGCAGGTGACGAATCCCTTGTCCTCCCATATGGCGTTGGCAGGGTCCGTGCTCTCGCACATTCCGATGAAGGCTCTCTCGGTCCAGCTTCCGTCGAATGAAGTACCGCCTTTCTTGATGTTGTTGTTGACAACGATGCAGTAATACATCCTCAGTTTGTCAACTCCGCCTACTTTCACCTTTCGGACAACGGGAGCCCAGTATCCGTAAGAGGGATTGGCAATCTCTGGAAGGTTCATCCTGGTCCTGATGGCGTTCAGGGAATCCTTCACCCAGGTGGGAGCGCTGTTCATAGGGCCGGGAAGATATGTCCAGTTTACAAGGTCCTTGGAGCGCTTTCCCTGGAAATGTTTTCCGGTAGTGGCTTTCTCGTGCTCGTTGCCGTAGGAAGCGTCAGTACCGTACATATAGTAATAGCCGTTGTAGTAAGCTATGGACGGATCGTGTACGTTTGCCAGGTTCCAGCTGTTGTGGTTGCTCCACGCAGAAATCGAGGAGTAATCATCGGCATAATCCGGTATTACATAACTGGCAGGAGTCGGATCAGGAGGTGGAACCGGAATGTCGTCATCAGTCTTTATTCCTTCCGGTGCCGCAGGGTCTCCGCAGGCTGCGATCAGAGCCATTGCAAAGATGGCAGGCACAAAACGGATAAATCTGGAAATTCTCATAGCGTTATAATTATTGTGGAGACGGGGAATCCCCCATCTCCACAAATATAGTCAAATAATTAGTTGAGATCTACTACAGGGTGAACCTTTCCGTAGCGGGAAAGCCACTCGGGAGCGTTGTCGGTATTGGTATTGGCTGAGTTTCCGTGGATATTCTTGTTGGCGTTGCGGGTGTCCTGGAAAATCGGGAAGTACTCGTGACCGGCAGTGAAATACTTATAAGAATAGTCAGAAGCCGTGGTGATGTCGAGTTCCTGGGTGGAAACGGGTGATCCTTCTGCAGTGTCCAGGATGAAGCAGCTGTGCTGGCTTATCTGGGCAAGGCGGGCGCTGTCATAGAAGAAGCCCCAGCGGATAAGGTCGATTCCGCGGCCATTCTCGCATCCGAACTCCTTTGGACGCTCTACGTTGGCTATCTGCTCGAAAAGTTTGTCAGCGGAGCCGAAATCAGCAAGATTGAGGCTGGCAAGACCGGCGCGGTTGCGTACCTGGTTGATCCAGTCGATAGCCTGCTGGGTGGGTCCGTTAACCTCGTTTTCGCACTCGGCTGCCCTGAGGAGGACATCGCTGTAACGCATGAGGCGAAGGTTGATTCCGCAATGCAGACCTGTGGTGATGCTCTGATAGATATTGTTCCTGGCGTTGGTGAACTTGGCTATTGCGATACCTCCCTGTGTGTTGTTGCAACGAGGAGTGGCCGAGATTTCCTGCTGATAGACAACGTTGCTGCGAGGGTCTCCGTTAGGATAAGCGGCTGTCTTGGCGCCGGTGTAGGAACTGTATTCGGGCTCGTAACTGAGAATTGTCCAGTAGAGGCGCGGATCCAGGGTTCCGTCGGTGCAGCGCTCTGCCTTGAAGAGGTTGTAAAGCCAGGGTGAAGCAGCGAGGTCGCCCCAGCTGCCCAACGGCTGCGGAGCGTAGTTAGACTCGACAGCGTGGCCCTGAGTGGCGTTTGAGCTGATGTTGACAGGGGTCCACTCCTCATCTGCGCCGCCCATTCCATAGTCAAGGAACTGAACCTCGAAGAGGCTTTCGGCGTTGTTCTCATATGCAGCGCCTTCGCGGAAGTTGGCGCCGTAGTCAGCCATCAGTTCATAGTGGCCGTACTTGCCGTTTATGATGTCCTTGAGGACTGCAAGGGCGTCTGTGTATTTGTGGCGAAACATCAGGACGCGTGCGTAGTATCCGGCTGCGGCGCCGTTGGTGGCGCGGCCTTTTGCCCACTCACCGCCTTCGTCACGGCTGGGAAGAAGGGACATAGCCTCCTTGAGGTCGTTCTCCACCTGGTCGAGGACGGTGTCCTGGCTTACGTTCTCGGCATACATCGACTCTATTGAAGAGTACTGTGAGTAGTCGGTGAACAGAGGGACTTCCTGGTAATAGGTGGCAAGGGTGTAGTATGCGAGGGAACGCAGGAAAAGGGCCTGGCCTTTGATCTTGTCTACGTTGGCACCCTTCATATCGTTGTCCTTGATCTTGGACAGCACCAGGTTGCAGCGGTTCACTACGTGGAAATTGTCTCTCCAGGGCCACTGGTCACCGATATCTATCTGGCCGGAAGAATTGAGGTTGTCATAAGGAAGGTACCACTGCTGGGAGGCGTTCCAAACCTCGTCGCCGCGGACGGCGTCAAGAGTATAGCCTACGCGTGCGAAGGTGCCTTCCAGGCGGATTCTGTTGTAGCAGGCTATGAGAGCCTCCTGAAGGTCGGCCTCGGTCTGGCCGAAGTCATAGGTAGTCTGGTTGTTAGGGTTCTTCACATCCAGGGCAGCCTCGCAGGATGCCAGGGATACGAGCGTCACGAAAGAAGCCAGAACATATATAATCTTTTTCATATTCTTGTTCATTTTGGAATTTGACATCTTAGAAGGACAGTTTCACACCCAACATTCCGGTCACAGGAGCCGGGTAGGAGCAATAGTTATATCCCGGAGTGAAAGCGCCGCCGGCAAAGTCTACGTTGTAGCCTCTGTATTTGCTTATAGTAAGCAGGTTCTGGCCGGACAGATAGATGCGTGCGGTGCGTATGAAGGCGTTCTCGCCGAAGATGCCGTCAGGCAGGTTGTATCCAAGTTCCACGTTTGCGATCTTCCAATAAGCTCCGTTCTGCAGATAGCGTGAACTGAACATATCGTTGGTGATTGTTCCGGTGGCTTTGTAGTAAACGCGAGGCACGGTAGTGCTTGGATTGTTTACGGTCCAGGCATTGAGAAGGTCTGTGCTGCGGTTTGTCATTCCATATGAACTGCGGAGAGTGAGGTCTACGAAGTCGAGGAGCTGGTGACCGGCTGCACCGAATGTGGAGATGCTGAGGTCGAAGTTCCTGTACTCGAAGCGGGCGCTCAGACCAAACTGCACCTTAGGCATTCCGCTTCCGATGAAGTCCTGGTCGTCTGCAGTGATCTGGCCGTCGTTGTTGACGTCCTTGTATGCCACGTCTCCGGGCTGTGCGCCGTTCTGGATCACACGGTTGCCCTTGTCGTTGACGCGGTTGTCAATCTGGTCCTGGTTCTGGAAGATTCCTTCGTAAACATATCCGTAGAAGCGTCCTACCTCTGCGCCGAGGACGGTGCGGGTGTAGGCGTCGTTACGGGCTTCTCCGGAAGGACCGAGGGAAACCACCTTGTTCTTGGGAAGGGTGACGTTTCCTGAGAGTTCGTACCTGAAGTCGTTCTTGTAGTTGCGGTACGAAGCTGAAAGTTCGAGACCGGTGTTGCGCATAGAGGCGGCGTTCATTGTCACGCTGGCGTTGGTGGCTCCGGCTTCGGCAGGAACAGGCACGCTGTAGAGCAGGTCCTCTGAGAGAGCGTTGTAATAATCTACGTTCAACTCAAGGGCTCCGGCAAACATAGCATAGTCGAGGCCGACATCCAGGGTCTTTTTCTTCTCCCAGTGGATTGCGGTGTTCACATAGTTGGAAATGGATGAACCAGTCACCTTATTGCCGCCGAAACTGTAAGTGTAGTTTCCGCGTGCCATGGTATCCATATACTGGTATTCACCGATGTTCTCGTTTCCGAGGATACCGTAGCTTGCACGCAGTTTGAGGAGGCTTACAAGGTTGGGATCAACCTGGAAGAAGGGCTCCTTGTCTATACGCCAGCCAAGTGAGAACGAAGGGAACCAGTCCCAACGGTCGGCTGAAGAAAGTCGGCTTGAACCGTCACGGCGGACTGTTGCCTGGAACAGGTAACGGCTGTCATAGTCGTATGTCAGACGGCCGATGTAGGAAACAAGGACGTGCTCGCTTTCGAAAGAAGATGCATCCCTGTCTGCAGCATTGCCTACCTGGAGGTAGTAAGGTTCGGGAAGGTTGTTTCCCCAGCCGCTGAGAGTGTGGTAAAGCTCACGCTCGAAGGTGGTACCTGCTACGACATTAAGGTGGTGGTTGCCGAACTTGCCGTCATAGGTGAGATAGTTCTCAACGAGGAAGTCGCTCATGCTGCGGTAGCCCTCTGAGAGACGCTCGTTGCTCTTTGAAAGGTAATTTGTAGTACTCTGGATGAAAGAAGGCACAAAAGTGAAGTCCTTTGCATAAGTACGGCTGTAAGACAGGTTGAAATTGTAATCCAGCTTGTGATTGTCGTTCTTCTGTCCTATCATATCCAGGAGGTCTGCAGTAACAGATCCTGTAGAGACAATGCGGTCAACCAGGGTGTTGCGCTCCAGGAGCTTGTTGTACAGCAGAGGATTGGTCATACGGATGTCTCCGTGAACGTCGTCATAGTAAGTGCCGAATCCCCAGGAATCGTAGTTGTACTCAGATGCGGCAGAGACAATCCTGTCAAGGAACCAGGTGTCAGGGTCGTACGCCTTGATGGACGGCGGCATAAGAAGCGCCGAAGCCATGACCGGGTACTGGGTTCCGTAAAGGCCCTGGACATACTCATTTGCATTGGAAAGGGACATACTGTCCTGTGAACTGTGGGAATAAACCACGCCTGTGCGGAACTTGAGGAACTTGACGTCCAGCGTATTGTTGACGCGGGTTGTGAAACGGTCGTAGTTAGGGCCGGCTCCCTCCATTGTGCCGCGCTGGCTGAAATAGTCAAGAGCAATATTATAGGTGCTGTTCTCACCGCCGCCTGAAAGGTTTACATTGTGGTTCTGGCGGGTACCGGTCTTGAACATCTCGTCAAACCAGTCTGTGTTCACCTGTGAAGGGTTCACGTACTTGGCGCTGGTGGGATCATATCCGGCAGGAACTGCAAGGGCGCTGTTTTCGAAAGCCATCCTCACGAATTTTCCGTACTGCTCGGAATCCATCACCTTGTAGACATTCTTGCGAATCTTGTCCACACCAAGGTAACCGGTATATTCTACCCTGACGGGCTGATTCTTCTTTCCTCCCTTTGTGGTGATGATCACAACTCCGTTGGCAGCGCGTGATCCGTAGATGGCTGCTGCAGACGCATCCTTGAGAACCTGGATGGTCTCGATGTCGTTAGGAGAGAAGTCGCGGATTGTGGTTCCCATAGGAACACCGTCGATAACGTAGAGAGGGTCGGTGCTGCCGAAGCTGCCCAGACCGCGGATGCGGACTGCAGGGTCGGCGCCAGGCTGACCGTCAGAGGTGATCTGCACACCCGCAACCTTACCTTCGAGCATGGAAGATATGTTGGAGTGGGAGACTTTCTTCATTTCGTCAGCGTCCACGATTGCTACAGAACCGGTGAGGTCCACTTTCTTCTGGGAACCGTAACCGATCACGACAACCTGGTCAAGGAGCGTGTTCTCGGGTTCCATTGCTATTGTACCAAGGCTGCCGGCGTTGCTGACGGTAACCTCTACTGTGTTATATCCTACTGTGATTATCTGAAGTACGGATCCTACGGGAGCGCTCAGTGAGAAGTTTCCGTCAAGATCCACTGTAGTTCCGGTGGTAGTTCCCTTGACTACTACGCCAGCGCCCAGCATAGGCTCTCCGTTCTCGTCAACTACGGTACCGGTCACAGTCACATTGTCCTGCGCCTGGGCATAGAATCCGTTCTGTCCGCCAAGGACAGCCGGAGATACTGCCAGAACTGCGCAGAGAGCTATGGTTGAAAGTATATGTTTCATTTTCATTGTTCTTTGGTTTAGTCGAAGAGTACGAGATAAGATTCCTCGGTAACGAGGGCTGCCTGAAGGTCTTCTCCGTCAACGGCGATGTTGGAGTATTTCTGGAAGTGCTCCTCGCCGTTAGGATATGTCACGTTATAGAGGATTTCAGCAGTTCCGTCACCGTTGTTGGTAACCGTGATGGTAACCATTGACATATTCTGCATAGATGCGAAGGTATCGAAGTTCCAGTTGCTCTCGGCAACAGTTCCTTCATAAGAGTCTCCCCATCCGAAGTGGTCCATACGTACGACGCAGTATTCAGAGAGGTCAGCGCGACGCATTATCACGCACGGTGAGTGCCAGTTCGCAAGATTGTCGGAATAAAGCTGCATCTTGATCACCTTGCTCTCCCCTGCTGCAATCTTGTAATCCTCGGAGAATGTGGTCCACCAGCCGTTGGTGAAGTCCGGGAGTCCAATTCCTGCAGTTCCCTGTACAGCTGTTATTTCGCAGGCAGTGGTAATGGTCTCAGACATTCCGGCATAGGATATTTCCACTTCCTGAGTTCCGGCTACAGGCTGAACCTGGCCGAAAGAAAGGGTTGCATTGTCTATGATGCCGGTAGATCCGTCAGCATATGTAGCTGTCACCTCAATTCCTGTAGAATAGAAATTTACAGGCAGGTCATAAACATAATAAGTGGTTACTGCAGGAGCCTTGGTCACCTCAAGAGCAGTTACCGGGTTGGTAACCTCTATCATTGCATAGCCAGCTACTGACTTGCCGTAATTGCCCTGCTTGGTCTTGCTGTAAGAGTAAACCAAAGTCTTCTTGCCTGTAGAGGCAGTGAATGACTCGTCGAGGGCGAATGTTACGTCTTCGTTAGGAACTACAGCAGATGAATTATCTGCAAAAGTAACCGTAGCCTTTGCCTCGGCGATGATATCCTCTACGGGAGAGCCCATCTCTACTGCGACAGGAAGGCCTTCTACTACTATGGAAACAGCATCTTCATCAGCTATTTCAGCTATTTCAGAAGGAACCAGATATGCCTTCTTGATGACGAAGTGGCTTCCGTCACAAATCAGGAAAGCATTGATGTCCTCTGTAGAAGACACGGGCTGATTGTACTTTTCAGTAATTACAAAGCCGTCTTTGGCCTCGTTTATAACTTCAAGGAAAGCGTAGCCGGCACGGGCGTGGTCAATAGAAAGGGTAACGTATGCACCCTGCATCTTCTCACGGAACTCGTCCCAGTTCACCTCCTGTCCGCCGTAATCGAAATCGATCATTGCAGCGTTGTAGTCTCCATTTCCCCATCCGTAGGCGTCAGAACGGAGGACGAAATACTCGCTGTAACCGTCGCCGCCCCTTTCCATGGGATTGGAAACACATACGTTCCAGTTGTTCCAGTTGTTGACTCCGGTACCGTAGTTTTCAAACTCAACTACCAGTTTCTTTCCTGAAGGCACAGTAAAATACTGGCTGAATTCTGACCACCATCCGGCTGAGTTGTCCTCAGGACCCACAATGGCGGTAGTGATGGTGATCTCGGTGTAGTCGTCGGACTGATTAGCCTGCTTTTCAGCTTCATACTCGGCGATCTTGTCTGCCAGATCGTCCGGAGCATTCACTTCATAGGGCTCAAGACCTTCGCAACCCACCGACACTGCTGCAACTGCAGCAAGAGCGATAAACGCTTTCAGCATCAATTTAAGGTTTTTCATTTGTCTTAGTGTTAAAATTAATATTGAATATATTGTTATTTGTCAAAGTGCAACTGAGGGCCATCCGGCTTCTGACCAGTCTATGGGTCTAACCAGCAGCCTGGAGTCATATCCGTAGTCCCTGTCATAAGCGTGGAAGAGCATTATGTCTGCTCCGTCTTTCTGAACGACGGCGCAATGTCCGGCTCCGGGATAGCGGTCGTTGCCGCCGACAACTACGGTGCCTCCTCCCTGCATAAGGGGAACGCCTGCAGCATCGATGTAAGGACCGGTCACTTCCTTCGCGCGCCCGCACACAACTTTATATGTGCTCTTGGCCCCGCGGCAGCAGAGGTCATATGAAACAAACAGGTAATAATAACCGTTGCGATATACTATGAACGGGGCTTCAACCGCTCCGTTGCCCGGGTCGAAATCAGGTCCGCGAGGGTCTGCCTTTATGGCGTCGTCTGTCTGCGAGGTATCTTCTGCAGTACCCTCCGGCCTGCGGCAGATGGGGAACCATTCCTGAGGCTCTGCCAGCTTTGTAAGGGTATCGTCCAGACGGACCAGTTTGATACCTCCCCAGAATGAGCCGAAACTGAGCCAGCCCCTGCCTTCTGAATCTATCACTACATTGGGGTCGATGGCGTTCCAAAGGTCGCGTCCCGCTATAGAGCGAACCACGCATCCGTGATCTTCCCAACGATAATCGGGAGATGCCGGATTCAGGGTGCGGTTGGTAGCAACTCCAATTGCGGAGGTATTTTTGCCGAATGAAGAACAGGAATAGTACAGATAATACATTCCGTCGTGGTAAAGGATGTCCGGTGCCCAGGTGTGTCCGTTATAACCGGGAACCATCTCTACTGCCCATTGAGGGGCTTTGTCGAAAACTCGTCCAACGTGGTCCCAAGTCTGGAGATCCTTTGAACTGAGTATGTCAATACCGAAGCTGGTGGAGAACAGATACCAGATGCCGTCGCAGTATGCAGCAACGGGATCGTGCATTGGAGGATAAGCCATAGGCCACTGTGGAGCCTGGGCCTTGCAGTTAGCCGCAGAGAGCAGCAATGCCGCAATAATGATGGTCATTTTTTGCTTCGGTGTCATTGATCAATGGTTTTCTGAAGCAAAAGTAGACAATCCTAATTGCCTTGAAGTTCACAAAAAAACTGATTAGGTGGATTTTTGAACACTATGACGCGGGGTACGAACTTGGCGATACACCAAACTCTTTGGAGAAACAGCGGGTAAAGTACTTGGGATCATTGAACCCTACTTCATAAGCAATCTCCGATATGTTCATATTGTGCGTCTCACTGTTTATGAGAAGCATCTCCCTTGCAATGGACAGACGGTATGTCCTTATGAACTGGCCTATTGACTGTCCAAGAGTCTCCTGGATACGGTTGTTGAGAAGAGTCTTGCTCATTCCCATTGCAGAGCAGAATGCGGCCACGTCCAACTCGGGATCTTTGTACATTTCCCTGATTGTCTCCAGCACCTTGGCCACGAACTTTTCATCCCTGCTCTCTGCAGGACGGCTGTCCTGGAGGGAAAGAATCTTCTGACCAGCCAGCTCTTCGTTCTGGCGGGTAAGGATCTTGTTCTGCCTTGAAAGCTCTTCGGTCTTGTCTTCCAAAAGCTTCTTCTGAAGATTGATCTCACGCGTACGCTCTTCAACCTTGGCCTGAAGTATCTCTCTTTGACGTACAAGCGATTTCATACGCCAGTCGTGCCAGGCGAGGATAGCCAGGGCTATGAGAAATCCTACCAGCATATAGAATACCCAGGAGTGATAGAAATATGGGGTTACTCTGACAGGGAGTGGGCATTCGGCCTCGGTTAACCCTGCCTCGTCAGATGCTTTTACGTGCAGGACATACTTGCCCTTACGCATTGACGTATAAGTGAGATAATTGCGGCCTACTGGAAGTTCCTTCCACGTATCATCCTGTCCTTCAAGAAAATAGGAATACCTTACAGACGAAGGCGGGCCGAATGTAAGGGCGGAGAATTCGAAGTTTATGGAACGGTCTTTCTCATGCAGGCGCAACTGTTTGGGCGCGCTTGACATTACCAGACGGTCACCTGCGGTAATACGGGTAAAATGGAGTCGGGACAATGCAGTTTCAGGGGCCCGATAGTCCGGATCCAAGATGGAAAGGCCGGCTACATTGCCGAAATACAACTCTCCTGAAGAAGACTTCATAGCCGCGTTCCAATAAAACTGTGATGACACCAGTCCGTCCCTTGTATTATAGGATACAAAGCGTTCTGAAGTGGGAGAAAACAATGACAATCCGTTTTCCGTAGATATCCAAAGACGGCCGGAATTGTCTTCCAGGATACATTTGACTCCGTCATTTACCAATCCGTCTTCCCTGCTGTAATTCTTGAAAGCAAAGTTGCCTTCCCCGTCTTCCTGAACCTTGTATATTCCGTTGCCATAACTGCCCAGCCAGATGACGCCATCGGATGAGAGGCATACGGAATAAATTTTTTCAACCGCTTCTGACGCCGGATTGTCAAGCTTGTACTTGAAATTCTGAACAGGAAACGCATAGTCTCCGCCACTGGTTTCACGCGCTTTCAAGTCAAAGATGAATACTCCTTCCTGGCTTCCCATCCAAAGCCTTCCCTCATTATCTATGCAGGCTCCCAAGCATCCGAATGTCTGCTGGCGCAGGGCTTGATAAATAGACCCGTTTTCAAGGTCATAATAATAAATCCCAGAGTTGGTTCCAATCCACATCAGTCCGTTCAGCTCATCCATAGCCAGAGAACCCACATAGCTCAGCCTGTCGTCGGAATTGCCACGGGGCACAAGTCTGGTCTCTACTCTGAATGGCGGATTGCCGGAAAGAATGTCGAGGCCTCCGCCCCAGGTTCCCACCCAGACGCGACCTTTGTCATCTGAACAGATGGCGCTGACGGAATTATGGCTCAGCCCCGCATTAGCCACAGTCAGGTGGCGATATCCGGTTATGCCTGGTTCGGATATGCTGATGCCTCCTTCAACGCTTCCCAGCCAGATTCTTCCATCCTTATCTTCATATATGGCATTGACAGGATTCGCTCCGAGTGAAAGCGGATCCCTGGGGTCGTTCACGACGTTCTGGACCAGGATCCTGCCAGGATAGAGGTGTACCAGACCCGCACTCTCGGTTCCAAGCCATATCTCGTTGCCATAAGCCTTTATACAGTTTATGAAGTCGCTGCTCAGAAGATCCGGAGAACTGTCCGAAGCATATCGGTCGAAACTGTCTTCGATAGGATCGAACACGTTGATTCCCTTGAGGGAAGCCGCTATCAGACGCTTGTCAGGAGCTTCCGCAAGTCCGGTTATGAAGTTCTGAGACAGGGAGTGGTTGTCCCAGGGGACATATTCATATAACTTCCATTTGTTTCCGTTAAGTGCGCAGCGGTAAAGTCCGTCATTGGTGGATATCCATACCTCGTCACCTCTTACAAGGAAATCAGACAGGACGGCGTCTTCGCGGTACGAGAAACCTTCCAGCAAAGGCATTTCCCTGAGACCACCTGAAGAGGGAACGATTCTCCTCACGCGGCCGGCTAGGCCCACCCATACGGAACCGTCCCCGTCTACGTCCTTGAAAACCACCGTAGGCGGAGACAGGCGCTGGTCCTGGAAAGTATCCAGTGAAGCTATGCCTCCATTGCGGTCAAAGGAAATGCGAAGAAGCGAATTGTCGAATTTAACCCAGATGCAACCTGTTGCATCCACCGTCAGATACGAGCAGAAGGTGTCGAGATACGGTTCAAGGGGAGAAGCGGAAAAGTCGCAGGTGGTACAGGTATTCAGATCCAGGACATCCAGACCGCCTTCGGAAGCAATCCAGAGCCTGTTCCAGGGATCTTCTGCAAGTGTCCTAATGAAATTGTTCTTCAGGCTGACAGCCGTATTGGTAGTAAAAGGGACTATGTTATAACCATCGTAACGGCACAGTCCTCCGCCGGACGTACCTACCCAGAGGAATCCGGAACTGTCCAGGAAGATGTCGTCCACGAAATTGCTGGGAAGACCGTCGTCCATTGTCACGAACCTGGCCTGATATGTCTCGGAGACGGAGCCGTTAGAAGGAGCGGCTGAGATGTCCGTCATCCTGCATAACAGCAGAAGGGTCAAAAACAGTATGGTTGATTTTCCACCTAGTCGTATCATTTGTCCACTTGATTTACTGCAAACATAACTATATTTGCAAACATATCAGATAATTAATACACAAAAAGAATATGAAAAATCACACACGGGTCCTGACTTTGGCAGTTGTTTGTGCCGCAGCCATAGCCTGTACTCAATCCAATTTAAACAGTCTGGACATAGACGTCCTGAATCCTGGAGCACCCATCCAGCCTACCATGTACGGTATCTTCTTCGAAGACATCAACTTCGCAGCTGACGGAGGCTTGTATGCCGAGCTCGTCAAGAACCGCTCATTCGAGTTTCCTTACGCCCTGCAGGGCTGGAAGGCCTTCGGAAACGTGGCCATCAGGGAAGACGGTCCTTTCGAGAGATGCCCGCATTATGCAAGGCTTACCGATCCTGGTCACGCGCACAAGCAGACAGGCCTTGACAACGAAGGATTCTTCGGGATAGGCGTGGAGGCAGGCAAAACCTACAATTTCAGCGTCTGGGCCAGGGTGCCGGACGGAGGTGAAGGCGCCATCCGCGTAGAACTTGCAAACACCGCATCTATGGGTGAGGACCAGTTCTTCGTACAGCAGACAGTCAATATGTCGGGTTCGACGTGGAAGAAATACCAGGTGGAGCTCAAGCCTGAGATTACGGATCCCAAAGCTATACTGCGCATCTTCCTGGAGAATCCCAGGACTACAGTGGACCTCGAGCACATATCGCTCGTTCCAGGAGACGCCCTCGAAGGCATCTACCGCAAGGACCTCGCACAGGCTCTCGCAGACCTCCATCCCGGCATTTTCCGCTTCCCCGGCGGATGTATAGTGGAAGGAACAGACCTGGAAACCCGTTATAACTGGAAGAACAGTGTTGGTCCCGTAGAGAACCGCCCCATAAATGAAAACAGATGGGAGTACACATTCCCTCACCGCTTCTTCCCGGACTACTTCCAGAGCTATGGCCTGGGATTCTACGAATTCTTCCTCTTGAGCGAAATAATTGGTTCCGAACCGCTCCCTATCCTGAGTTGCGGTCTGGCCTGCCAGTTCCAGAATGACAATCCGGAGGCTCACGTCCCCGTGAAGGAACTGCAGCCTTATATCCAGGACGCCCTCGACCTGATAGAGTTTGCCAACGGCGGAACCGACACCAAATGGGGCGCTCTCCGCGCACAGATGGGTCATCCCGCTCCTTTCAACCTCAAGTATCTGGGTATTGGCAACGAGCAGTGGGACCAGCTTTATCCTGACCACCTTGAGCCATTCGTGGAGGCCCTTCGCAAGGCTCATCCCGAGATAAAGATAGTCGGTTCTTCAGGACCGGATTCAGAGGGAAAGCAGTTCGACTTCCTCTGGCCTGAGATGAAGCGTCTGGGCGCAGACCTGGTGGACGAGCACTTCTATCGTCCTTATGACTGGTTCCTTTCACAGGGCGCGCGTTATGACAATTATGACCGTCAGGGCCCCAAGGTGTTTGCCGGAGAATACGCCTGCCACGCTACAGGAAAGAAGTGGAACCACTTCTATGCCTCATTGCTGGAAGCAGCCTTTATGACAGGCCTCGAGCGCAACGCCGACATAGTGCATATGGCCACCTACGCTCCCCTCTTCGCCCACGTCGAGGGATGGCAGTGGCGCCCGGACCTCATCTGGTACGACAACCTCCGATCAATGAGGACCGTAAGCTGGCACGTGCAGCAGTTATACGGACAGTACAAGGGCGAGAACGTCCTCAAGCTTACAATGGACGGAAAAGCCGTTACAGGTGCAGAAGGACAGAACGGCCTGTTTGCAAGCGCAGTCAAGGACGGAGACTTGGTATATGTGAAAGTTGCCAACACCTCAGAACAGGACCAGGAATTAGCGTTGAACTTCAACGAAGAATCCGGCCTCAAGGCAGTTAAGAGGATTGTCCTCAAGAGCGAAGAACTCTATGAAGACAACACTCTTGACAACCCGGACGCAATAGTTCCCGTGGAGGCTTCATTTACCGGAAACGGAAAGAGCATAAAGGCTGAAGTCCCGGCACTGAGTTTCACGATATTCGTTCTGAGCAGATAGGACGGCTACTCTGCAAAAGAGACTGAGATAGCGCCTGAACTGAGGGTAGTTTCCAACCCGAGGATCAGGCGATTCTCATTTGTAGAGCGCCAGACGGTGATTTCGTTTCCACTGCCATTTTCCATCAGACCCATCTCAAGCATCTTCAGAAAGAGCCTCTCTGAACTTTGTCCGGGGAATTTATCATTGTCCGGGCCCTGGTTGACAAGGGTTGCCGCTACACTCTTCCCTTTCATCAGCAGATGCATATCGAGGGTCGAGCCCACCGGGATGTCGTGGAAACGCACGTATTGAAGTAAAGACAACAGGTCCATAGTGCGGCCGTCCAAGGGATACGTACCCTTAACCGGATTTGCAGAAGGAGGCGCGAACTCCGATGTCACCACTTTGGCGTCCCTGTCGTAGATGCATTCGAACTTGCCTTCCTTCTTGCCTTTCTTGATAGGATTTACCGAATATAAGGGCTCCTGACTGCCAGGGGTAAGGTAGGCATCAGCAATGTATTCAGCCGCCATAAAAAGCCGGAAAACCGACGAGGCGTTGATTTGAGCGTGGGAGTGTAACGCGTCCTGTCCGTTCCATTTGCCGTTCTCCAAAGAGATGGCGACATCAGCTACTTTTGTACTGATGCCTTTGAGGTTGTACCGTACCTCATACCTGACCGGCCCGAGTGCCACTGCCGGAACGGCTTTGGGCGCCGGGGCGGAACTCAGTCCTAACAATAGAATCGCAGACAGGACAACAGCTTTAGACAGCATTTGTTACAAAGTTATTATCCTACCGAATGAAGTTTGTGAACTGGTGACGCTCGTCAGAGCCTGGCATCGGCTTTCCGCCAGTGGCCTTGAGCAAAGCGGCCATGTTGTTTGCCAGGGTGCGCATCGTCTGCATCCCTTCAATGTCTTCAGCTATCTGTCCTTGGGACTGGCCATAGCCTATGTTCCAATACTGGGAGGTGACCACGGGCATGTTCATCATCATGAAAGGCATATTGAGGGTCTGGAACGATGCAGTGGCTCCGGCCCTGCGGCATACTGCGAACGCAGCCGCCGGCTTTCCCATCACAGCGGCGCCGTTGGAATAGAACAGGCGCTGGATCAAAGCCATTACGGCACCGTTTGGCTGGCCGTAATACACGGGAGAACCTACTATCAAGGCATCGGACTCCAGCATCTTCTGGGCTATCTGGTTGCAGGGGTCATCGTCGAAGACGCATTTATTGTCAGCATTGCACCTGCCGCAGGCGATGCAGCCGTGAACGGGCTGGACGCCTATCCAGAATATTTCGCTGTCTATGCCCTGAGTCTTGAGCTGCGCCGCAACTTCTTCCAGGGCAGTGGCAGTGTTCCCGTTCTTATGAGGGCTGCCGTTTATCATCAATACCTTCATTTTCTTGTCTGTGGTTTTGGCGCAGGCTGTCTCTATCAGCGGCGATACAGCTATCGCCGTTGCAGCCAGCGCCGTGCTTTTTATGAATTCCCTTCTGGTTGACATATCCGAGAGAGGATTAATCTATGTTGACCAAATTGTATTTGGTGACTCCGAGGCCGAGGCTCTCGGCGTATTCCAGGATGTGAAGGCCGTGCTGGCGGTTGATGCGCTCCTGAAGAGGCTTGGCGTCGTCTCCGGCTGAATCGTTGTGATTGAATACGAGGTCTGTGCAGGCCTTGTCCAGGGCTACGGGATCCATAGAGGCCAGTATGCCGATGTCCTTGAGACGGGGAGCATCGGGATTGCCGTTGCAGTCGCAATCTACCGACATATTGTTCATCACGTTTATGTAAATGATATTCCTTCCGTCTTGCTTGAAATAGTTGTGGACGGCCTGCGCGGCAGCTGCCATACTCTCAAGGAATCCGTCCTGGTCGTCGCTGATCCAGCGGGTTGTGCTTCTTCCGGCAGAGTGTATGTAAAGCTTTCCGGACGTGGAAGCCACGCCGATGCTCTGGTTCTTGAGAACGCCGCCAAAGCCGCCCATCTCGTGCCCCTTGAAATGGGCCAGGTTCACCATAAAGTCGTAATTCTGTAGATGTGAGCCCACTATGTCATATTTGATATGCTTGTCGTCTACAACAGGGAGATGCATCTCACCTTCCTCATCCATAATGTCTACGTGGGATACTGCTTCGAATCCGCGCTGGGCTATTGCACGGCGGTGAGATTCGGTATCAGTACGGTTTCCGCCATAGGCGGTGTTGCACTCCACCAGGGTGCCGTTTACCTTGTGGACCAGATCTTTTATGAAATCCGGCCTAAGGTGGTTGCTCTTCTCGGATTCTCCGGTTGAGATC
The DNA here is from genome assembly GCA_017962585.1 of Bacteroidales bacterium. Lineage (GTDB taxonomy): Bacteria > Bacteroidota > Bacteroidia > Bacteroidales > UBA932 > Cryptobacteroides. The sequence goes on along the minus strand of JAGCVB010000054.1, from coordinate 530 downwards.
TTGACGGCAACACGGCCGGAAGGAGTAATCTTAAGCGACTCGTATACTTTGATGAGGCCTTCGGGGCTGATGTCGGAAGTAAAATAAACCACAGGAGCGGAAGGATCCGGATTTGCGGTAGAAGGGACTTCAACACCTTTAGTGCTTAAAGAACTGCCGGCTTTCTTCTGGACTTTGCAGCCGGTTACCAAAACTGCCATCAAGGCCAAAGCCAGGAATGGGATACGGATAATCTTACTGTTCATTATTTTATGTTTAATTTTCTAACTACTTTACAAGGATTGCCATATGCCAGGGAATCTGAAGGAATGTCCCTGGTGACCACGCTTCCCGCTCCGATCACCACCCTGTCGCCGATAGTCACACCCGGGCAGATGGTCACGTCACCTCCTATCCAGCAGCGTTCACCTATGCGCACTGGACGGCACATCTCCCATTTTGCACGGTCGTCTGCTTCCAGCGGATGTTCTGCCGTGTATATATGCACACCGGGCGCTATAAGAGTTTTACGGCCGATATGCACTCCGCCC
>JAGCVB010000053.1 GCA_017962585.1 Bacteroidales bacterium | reverse complement strand
GCTGCACCTGCTGTCTTCCCTGGAAGAGAAGAAGCAGGCGCTCCTTGCCCTCGGCGTGGACCAGGTGGAGGTGCTGGACTTCACCAGGGAGTTCAGCCGCCTTACGGCGGAGGAATACCTGCGCACATACGTCAAGGAGCGATTCGGGGGCAAGGCGGTGCTGATCGGGTACGACCAGAGGCTGGGCTGCGACAGGCCTTCGGCCGAAAGGCTTCGCGAGGCCACGCTGGCCGCAGGCCTTGAGCCGGTAATGGCCGGGAGGTGCCCGGTTGACGCCAGTTCCACACTCATCCGCAAGGCCCTGTCCACCGGTGACGTGGTTGAGGCAAACCGCATGCTGGGATATTTGTACAGCCTCAGGGGAGTGGTCGTCGCCGGCAACCGCCTGGGCAGGACCATCGGGTTCCCCACTGCCAATATGAAGATGTACGATCCCCTCAAGATGGTGCCTTCCAACGGAGTTTACGAGGTTGAGGTGGAGACTGTGGGTGAAAAGTTCCGCGGAATGTGCAACATAGGTTTCCGCCCCACCGTGAGCCAGAACAACATCCCTACCATAGAGACCAACATATTCGACTTCGACCAGGACATATACGGCCTAGACATTAAGGTGTCTTTCGTCAGGAAAATCCGGGACGAAGTCAGGTTCTCCTCGCTGCAAGAGCTTGCAGGACAGCTTGCCAGGGACAAGGAATTGATTAATAAAAAATAATTAGTATATTTGCATACAGTATAGGGTTCTGCCGGACAGGCAGAACTCCTTTTTGATTGAAAAAACGAACTTATGGCAGAATTTCACTACATGACCCAGGATGGTCTTGACAAATTGAAGAAAGAGTTGGAAGAAGCCCTTGCACAGCGTCCCGTCATCTCCGCTCAGATAGCGGAGGCCAGGGAGAAGGGCGACTTGTCCGAGAACGCAGAATATGACGCCGCCCGCGAGGCCCAGGGCCTGCTGGAGGTGAAGATCGCCCGGCTCAAGAACCTCGTAGCCAATGCCAAGATCATAGACGAATCTCAGATAGGCACCGATGTTATCCAGATAATGAACAAAGTTAAGGTGGAGAACCTGGCCCTCAAGAGGGTTATGGAATTCACCATCGTAGGAGAGACCGAGGCTGATTTCTCCAAGGGCAAACTGGCCGCCACCACACCTATCGGAAAAGCCTTGATGGGCCATAAGGTAGGTGACGTGGTAGACGCCAGGACCCCTTCAGGTATCATTCAGTTTAAAGTTTTGGAGATTTCTTTGTAATGGCAACAATATTCACCAGAATCGCAAAGGGAGAGATTCCTTCCTACAAAGTGGCCGAGGACGACAACTACTACGCCTTCCTTGACATCAACCCTCTTGTAAAGGGCCATACGCTTGTAATACCCAAGAACACAGAGGCCGACTATATATTCGACCTGGATGAAGAGACCTACCAGGGCCTTACCGCTTTTGCGCGCAAGGTAGCCGTCGCCCTCAAGGCCGCCATTCCTTGCAAGCGCATCGGCGTGGCAGTGCTCGGAATGGAAGTTCCCCACACCCACATCCACCTGGTTCCCCTCCAGACCGAGGCCGACCTGGATTTCCACAAGGCCAAGCTGGCAATGACCCCGGAAGAATTCAAACAGACTGCAGATTCCATATTGAGCGAATATGAAAAACTTTAGACTCTCCTGGATACTCCTCGCCGTGATTGCTGCGGCCGCCTGCACCCCCAAGGCTACAATCAAGGGAACCCTTGAAGGAGCTCCTGAGGACAAAGTGGTGGTAAAACTTCTGGACCTGAACAATTATGTGGTCCTGGACACCCTGAAGACCGACGCCGCAGGCAACTATTCCTGCAAGGTCAAGTTGGAGAAGAATCAGCCCGAGTTCATATATCTGTACCACGGAGACACCAAGATCGCATCCCTGCTCCTTCAGGCTGGGGATGCCGTGACCGTCAAGTCAGACCTCAAGGGCAATTACACCCTGGAAGGCTCCGAAGAAAGCCTTAAACTGCAGCAGGTAGAAAAAGACTACAATGACTTCCTGTCATCTGTATCGTCAATGACCGAAACTGCCGACGTCGTAAAGGCATACGTTAATTATTATCGTCAGTGCCTCAGGTACATAACCCAGAATCCGCATTCTCTTACCATAGTGCCTGTATTGTTCCAGACAATGGAGGGAGACGCTCCCATTTTCAGCCAGACCACGGATGCAATCCGCTTCCGCAGCGCGGCAGATACACTCCTGAGCGTATACCCCGATTCCAAATATGCCAAGGCCCTCAGCCGCGAGGCTGACAACAGGCTCAAGCTGATGGACCTGTCCGGCAGGTTGGACAGCGCTTCCGAGATAGGATTCCCCGATATCGAGCTTCCTGACGTCACCGGCAAGAAGGTGCGTCTCAGTTCGGTAGACTCCAAGGTGGTGTTCCTGTATTTCTGGACCTCCCAGGTATCAGGACAGACGTTGTTCAACATAGATCTGATGAAGCCCCTCTACGAAGACTTCCACGACAAGGGATTGGAGATCTATGCGGTATGCGTAGATGCCGACAAGGCTCTCTGGGCCAGCGTGGTAAGGAATCAGGAACTAAAATGGATAAACGTGAATGACGGTCTGGGAGTGACCTCACCGGTTCTTCCGCTCTACAACGTTACCAGCGTTCCTGTCCTGTATGTCATAGAGGACGGCAACGTATCCACTGTCGAGGCAAATACCGAGGCGGAATTGAGGAACTACCTAAAGAAAGCCCTAAAATAGTTTCTTCTTGCTTACGGTAGTGATGAACTGCTTGAGATAGAAGGGTTCGAAGTACGCGATGTCTTCGAACCTTTTTTCTTTGTACGCTTCCAGGGCGGGGCGCAGCATGGAGCCTGCCAGGGGATTGCACTGGTGGAAATAGGCGTTGGGACTGTCAAGGACCTCCCTGCACTTGTTTACGGCGTCGCCGATGAACAGCACCGCTCCCTGCGACAGCTGCGCGTCAAAGCACCCTGGTTCTATAATCAGGCTGCGTACGTCGTCCAGACGCTTTCCGTCCGGGCTGAAAACTGCAGTGTAGACTTCCATCCTGCGGGCGTCTATAAGAGGGACGATGAACTTGCAGTCCTGCGGGATGACGCCTTCGTCCACTGCCTGCGCGGCCAGCAGGTCAAGCGTGCCCACTGCAAGCAGCGGCAGGCCTGCGCCGAAGCAGAGCCCCTTGGCCGATGAAACCCCTACGCGCAGGCCGGTGTAGGACCCCGGTCCCTTGCTCACGCATACGGCGTCGCAGTCTCGCGCGCTGATTCCGCATTCGTCCAGCATCTCCTTTATCATGGGGGCGGTGAGCGAAGCCTGCTGCCTGGCGTCTTCGCACAGGCGGGAGCAGACTATGCGTCCGTCCTGGACCAGGGCGGTGGAGCATACTGCGGCTGAGGTTTCGATGAGGATTATCCTGTCCATCTATTCGCTGAAAATGAGAGCCTTGAGATAGGGGAAGAGAGCAGCTCCGAAATTATACATGAACTGGTAGAGCTCCGAACCCGAAAGCACCTCCTCGCTGACGAACTCGAACGTGTTGTTGAGGGAGGTGAAAAGCACCAGCAGCAGAGATACCACCAGTACTCCGCAGAAGATGCCGAATACAAAGCCTAGAAGGCGGTTGAGCCATCCGAGCATGACTATTTTCAGCACTTTCTCTATGAGTTTTCCTATAAGGTTGAATATCAAGACATACAGGATGAAGAAAACAAGGAACGTCACAATGTGCATTACCACCGGCTTGGCGTCAGGCAGATACTGGGCCAGGGCCACGCAGGCGGCATTGGAAGAATGGAAAGCCATCCAGGAGCCGAGAAATATGGAAACCAAGGATACCAGCTGGGAGACGAAACCTTTGGTAATGCCCTGATACACAGCGGGAATGAGGCATACCAGAATAATGATGTCCAAAGTGCTCATAGTTTTGTAAAAGACGACGGAATTGATTAAATTTGCCGACTGCAAAATTATACAAAAAAATATGACATTCAAAGAATACAAAGGTCTGGATCTGGTAGAGACCGGGAACGAAATTCTGGAACGCTGGCGTAAGAACAATGCCTTCAGAAAATCTCTTGAACTGAGGGAAGGAGCGCCGGAATTCATATTCTTTGAAGGTCCGCCTTCCGCCAACGGAATGCCTGGCATACACCACGTGATGGCCCGCTCAATCAAGGATGCGGTATGCCGTTACAAGACCCAGACGGGCTACAAGGTAGACCGCCGCGCAGGATGGGACACCCACGGACTTCCCGTAGAGATAGGCGTTGAAAAGAAACTTGGAATCCACAAAGAGGATATAGGCACCAAGATAAGCGTAGAGGAATACAACAAGACCTGCCGCAGCGAGGTTATGAAATACACCTCAGAGTGGGTCAACATGACCGAAAGGGTTGGTTACTGGGTGGATATGGACGACCCTTACATCACCTATGACAACCGCTACATAGAAACCCTTTGGTACCTTCTCAAGGATATCTACGACAAGGGTCTTCTGTATAAAGGTTACTCAATCCAGCCTTACAGCCCTTCTGACGGCACAGGACTCAGTTCCCACGAGCTCAACCAGCCGGGTTGCTACAAGGACGTGACGGACACCACCGTCACCTGCCAGTTCAAGGTAATAGGGGAGGACGACCTTTATTTCCTTGCCTGGACCACCACGCCGTGGACCCTTCCTTCAAACACCGCCCTCTGCGTCGGTCCAAACATCGACTATGTTAAAGTAAAGTCCTCCAACCCGTATACCGGAAAGGAGGCTACATACATTGTTGCCCAGGCTCTCGTAGGCGCCTGGTTCAACGACAAGATCCCCTACGAGGTGCTGCCCGGCACCTGCAAGGGATCTGAACTCGTGGGAATGCGCTACGAGCAGCTCATCCCCTGGTTCAAACCCCTCGAGGGCGACGCCTTCAGGGTAATCTCCGGCGATTACGTAACCACCGAGGACGGTACCGGAATCGTGCATATAGCCCCTACCTTCGGAGCTGATGACAAGAAGGTGGCCGCAAACTTCGGCGTTCCTCCTATGATGGTGGTTGACAAGGACGGCCGCAACCAGGCCCAGGTAGACCGCGAAGGCCGCTTCTACAGGCTGGAGGATATGGATCCGGCATACGCAGCCACGGTAGATCCTTCATATGCCGAGTATTCCGGCCGCTTCGTGAAGAACGCCTATGACGATTCCCTTCCTAAAGACGCCCCCACCCTTGACATAGACCTTTGCGTTATGCTCAAGAGCCAGGGCAAGGCCTTCAAGATTCAGAAGCACGTCCACAGCTATCCTCACAGCTGGCGTACTGACAAGCCCGTGCTCTATTTCCCCCTGGACGCCTGGTTCATAAAGGCTTCCGCAGTGAAGGACCAGATGGTGGAACTCAACAAGACAATCACCTGGAAGCCGGAATCCACCGGTACCGGACGTTTCGGCCAGTGGCTGGAGAACATTCAGGACTGGAACCTGTCCCGCAGCCGCTTCTGGGGCACCCCGCTGCCTATCTGGCGCACCGAGGACGGCAAGGAAGAGAAGTGCATCGGCTCCCTCAAGGAATTCTACGCCGAGATTGAGAAGGCAGTGGCCGCAGGAGTAATGCCAAGCAATCCTTTCAAGGACGCAGGCTTTGACCCTGAGGACATGTCCAAGGAAAACTACGACAAGATAGACCTCCACCGCCCCTACGTGGACAACATATTCCTGGTAAGCGACAGCGGCCGCAAGATGACCCGCGAGACAGACCTCATTGACGTGTGGTTCGACTCCGGTGCAATGCCGTACGCCCAGGAAGGCCTCCGCGGCCTGAACAGCGGCAAGTTCGGCATCACCGCCGACTTCATTGCCGAGGGCGTGGACCAGACACGCGGATGGTTCTACACCCTTCACGCAATCCACACCATGGTCAGCGGCACCCCCGCCTTCAAGCGCGTCATCTCCAACGGACTTGTCCTGGACAAGGACGGAAACAAGATGAGCAAGCGCCTCGGCAACGCCGTAGACCCGTTCCAGCAGCTTGACAAGTACGGCCCTGACGCCCTCCGCTGGTATATGCTCACCAACTCCCAGCCCTGGGACAACCTGCGTTATGACGACGCCGGAGTGGACGAGGTCCGCCGTAAGTTCTTCGGAACCCTTTACAATACGTATTCATTCTTCGCTTTGTACGCCAACGTGGACGGATTCGACCCTTCCGCGCCGCAGGTGGCCATCAGCCTCCGTCCTGAGACGGACAGGTGGATCATCTCCCTGATGAACACCCTCATCAGCAACGTCCGCGCTGCATACGAAGACTACGACATAACCCTTGCAGGACGCCTGATACAGGATTTCGTGTGCGACCACCTTTCAAACTGGTACGTCCGCCTGAACCGCAAGCGCTTCTGGGGCGGCGGCCTCACCCGCGACAAGCTGGCCGCTTACCAGACCCTCTACGAGGTTCTCAAGAACGTGGCAATCCTTTCGGCACCCATCGCGCCGTTCTATATGGACCGTCTCTATCTTGACCTGGTTCCGGACGGAGAGGAATCCGTTCACTACGTGATAATGCCGGATGCCGACATGGACCTGGTAGACAAGGATCTCGAAGAGAGGATGGCCCTTGCCCAGAAAGCCACCTCAATGGTTCTGGCATTGCGCCGCAAGGTGAATATCAAGGTGCGCCAGCCGCTTTCAAAACTTGTCATTCCGGTCATCTCCGACAATCTTAAAACCCAGTTGGAGGCCGTAGAAGGCATAATCCTGAGCGAGGTTAACGTGAAGGAAGCCGAGTTCCTGCCTGACACCACCGGAATCATCACCAAGAAGATCAAGCCCAACTTCAAGACCCTGGGCAAGAAATACGGAGCAAGGATGAAGGAGATTGCTGCCGCCTTCGGTACCATGGACCAGCAGACTATCTCCGCCATCCAGGCCAGCGAGGCCGCGGCACAGCAATATTGCCTTGCCCTGGCATCCGGCGACGTGGCCCTGGAGCCCGGCGACTACGAAATCTCCTCCGAGGATATGCCGGGATGGCTCGTGGCAAGCGAAGGCCAGTTGACAATCGCCCTGGATATAGAAGTTACCGACGAGTTGAAGGCAGAGGGCGTTGCCCGCGAGCTCATCAACAGAATCCAGAACATCCGCAAGGATTCCGGATTCGAAGTTACCGACAAGGTGGCCGTTGAGATTTTCGCCTCAGGAGACAATTTCAACCAGATAGAATCCTCTCTTGCAACATATAAAGATTATCTCGCATCCCAGACATTGGCGGTGTCCGTAGACCTTCTCCCTATGGAAAAGGCTCCCGAGGACGCAACCGAGGTAGAGTGGAGCGACGAACCAATCAAGATAAAAGTCACCAAACAACAGATCAATACTATGGCAGAAGAAGTTAAAACCCGCTACACAGACGAGGAACTTGCCGAGTTCAAGGCAATAATCCTCGAGAAGCTGGAGAAGGCAAAGCAGGAGTACAATACCCTCCGCCAGGTTGTAATGCACAATGGCAGCAACGACATCGAGGACACGTCTCCTTCTTTCAAGACAGTCGAGGACGACGGTGCCAACCAGCTCTCCAAGGAAGAGGCAAGCCAGCTTGCCCAGCGCCAGTACAAGTTCATCCAGAACCTGGAGGCAGCCCTTGTAAGAATTGAGAACAAGACTTACGGCATCTGCCGCGAGACAGGTAAGCTTATCCCCAAGGAAAGGCTTCGCCTTGTGCCTCACGCTACCCTTACCGTAGAGGCCAAAGAAATGCTTGCGAGAACCGGAAAGAAGTAGTATGGCATTGTCCAAGGGGAAGAAGCTGTTGATAATGGGAGCAGTGCTGCTGGTCATAGACCAGGTCAGCAAGGTTCTCGTGAAGACAAATATGTCCATAGGCGACAGTTTCCCCGTCATTGGCCAGTGGTTCAGGATAGCCTTCATAGAGAATGAGGGAATGGCGTTCGGAATGTCATTCGGCGGGGTAGTGGGCAAATATATACTCACGGCTTTCCGCATAATCCTCTCGGGCATCCTTATCTGGTGGGTAAGGGACCTTCTCAAGAAAGAAACCCCAATGGGTCTTCTCATCCCCCTGGCACTCATTACCACAGGTGCCATCGGAAACGTGATAGACTGTGTCTTTTACGGAGTGATATGGGATTACGCGCCGCTTTTCCAGGGCAGGGTAGTGGATATGCTCTATTTCCCGCTCATCGACACCTACGTGGGCGGCAGGCACATCACCTTCTTCGATCCCGTATTCAACATTGCGGACAGCTGCGTCACCGTAGGCGCGTTCTGGTTCGTGATCTACTCCCTCTTTCATCCTTCTGCCTTAAAGGAAGATAAATAAGCAAAGTTCCGCAGGAGCAGACCCCAGGGAACCCCTGGGGTCTGCTCGTATTGTTGCCAATGAAGTAAATAAAATCTTTACATAACTCGCTAAAAACGCAAATAGTGTTGAGAAAAATTATAAAAAGTTATGAATTTCAGTATTAATGTCTATATTTGCGTGTATTCATAAATTTAATTAAGATTAAAAAGATCAACCCACCCCACGCGTGAGCGCCGGGTGGGTTTTGATTTTATTGAAAAGAAATTCTTATATTTACGAATGATGAATACTCTGGAAGAAGCCCCGCTCATTGTGATTGACCTTACTTCCGGCCT
>JAGCVB010000052.1 GCA_017962585.1 Bacteroidales bacterium | reverse complement strand
GGCTGCGTAAGGATATAGCGTACGGACCTTGTCCTCTAAATCTTTTCCTTTGGCCTCAAAATAAGCCGCCGAAAACACCTGCCAGTGATGGGAAAGCTGGTCTGGAGACAGGTGAAATAGCTCTTGGCTGCGCTCTTCGTTTGTAATGCCGGTAATGCGCCAGGTAAAGCCCAGGTCCCATTCTGGGACGCCATAACTGAACTGTCCAACATCTATCCAGAGGTCTCTGTTCCCGGAGCGGATGATGTTCCCTATCTGGAGGTCGCCGTGCAGACAATAAGGATACTCGGGAACCGCCTGGATGAAATCCATTATCCTTCCACGGAGAAAGTCCGGGGCCATCTCCCTGTTCTCATAGAATGAAAGCAGACGCTGTTTCATGGACGGGACGAGGGTGGTGTCGGCAGGCGTAGCATGGAGACTCCGCGCGAGCGTTGCGAATTCTTTGCTCAGCGGTTCCATACGTTCAGGATTCTCCGAAATGATGCGTGCAAAAGACTTTTTGTCCTCTATCAGCTCATATTCTGCGCCGTAGCGTTCCCCGTCCGTAACAAGACGGATGGGACGGGGTGTCGGAATACCCAGTTCATAGACGGTTTGAGAGGTAAAGAACTCCTGAGCCGCCATATCTGCAGCAAAGCCCGGTGTAAATAATTTCGCCAGCCGTTTCTCCTGCTTGTGAGTGTACGTTAGCGCAGTTCCGCCTGCTCCCGAAAGAGAGTATTCGTCAAGGTTGATTTGCTGATAATCCATAACACAACCCTGATTCTTATAAACTCACATCGTATGCATTAATCGCTTCGGCGAATCGATTTTCGACGTCGGACAGGAGGTAAAGCCCATCAGCATTTTCCATAAGACCTTCCAGTTGCAGGCGCACTGCGACTGGAGGCTGGGAATAAGACATCGCGCTCTCGCTGCGGATTTGGCTGGTCGAAGCATAGATAATCCAGATATCCGCATACTCCTTCCCGTCTTTGGCTTTGAATTTTTCGATGACTACTTTAGATCCGATGGGAGTATGCTTTTCTATCGTTTCCGGCAAATCGTATGCTTTTGTGTCAAGGGCGGCCAGCACACTGCCGATATTCGAGTCGTGCCCGCAAAGGAATGTAAAAATGCGGTTATCCTGCTGCAATTCCGAGAGCATGGTCTGCAACAGAGGATGTGCAACGTTGACGGCGACAGAAGGGGCGGTGAACAGAACATCCCCGTACCATTCCTTGACCAGAGCGACATTCACCCAATCATCGGCGCCCATTTCATAACCGAAAGCAGCTTTCCTGGCGTCCGGTTCTTCATAGTATTGAAGCACCAGTGCATCTGATACTGTGCAGGCCATCTTGAGGCCTCCGTTCATAAAAGGCTCCGCGTTTAATTTGAATCCTACGGAAGACGGGAACTGAGAGAAAGACGTGGTGTCCGGATATGCCGGCGACCTGGTTATCCCGATCATATTCTCAATCAGTTTATACTGCGAAGCAACATGGGCATCGATGTCGCCCATCCGGGCAGCAATCTCCTGCTGAGCCCTTTCTGCAAACCCCTCAGGCAACTTGGTAATCTGCGGGTTGAATACCGGGTCCATCTTGTCGAATTCCACTTTCATTTCTACCTCAGGGTTCATTCCAGGGAATACGGCATCGGCAAAAGTACGGGCCGTGAGTTGGCAGCGCTGCTTGGCGTTGGCATAGAAGCGGAACTTACCGTTACCGGCGGCATATTGATCGGTAAAACCTTTCTTCGTGAGCCATTCACGGAATAAGGACCCCATTTTAGCCTCCAGCCTCTGGCCCTTGGCAGTAAGATGACTGGCCGGGTCTTCCCACTGGAACCACTGATAGGAAGGATCAGTTACGCGGGAAAGGACGGATCCTTTACCGACTAGTGGCGTGCGTATGTTATGCCGGCTCAGGACCACCATCTGTTCCAGTTCGTATTTATCCTGAAAACCATCTGCACGTTCCAGCCATTCTGTCTGATTCAGTGGCTCTGGGATTTGTTCCGGATTACACGCCCACAGCAGGAGGGTAATTGTGAAGAACCTGATAAATCTCTGAAAATAAGTGCGTTTCATGCGTAAGTTTGATAATTATTTGCCGGTGAAAGGTAACGTTTCCGGAGGATTCGGATATCATCATCCGTCAGGCCCATTGGGCCCTTCAGGTAGGCTTCTATGGAGCCATACTGCTGGTCAACGGTGTCCAGGGCCTTGACGAAGTTCTCCGTATTGGCTCCCAGGAAGGCTTTCACTACGGCTACCTCTTCCTCCTTTCCGCCCCAGAACCTGACGCGGCGGGAATACTTCCTGACATCCTTCTCATATACCTTATTGGTAGCATCGAAATCGGACACGATGGTCTCCCGGCTGGCGCCAAGTGCAGCCAGAAGCAAGGCCGAGGCTATGCCGGTGCGGTCCTTCCCCTGTGTGCAGTGATAGAGGATAGCGCCTTTTTCCGTATCCACCACCAGGCGCAGGAAGCGGGCAAACTGCAGTTGACAATCCGGGTCAAACAGCAGTGTAGGATACATCCCTTTTGCTATAGCCTTTGCCTTCTCGTTGAAGGCAGCGAACATAATGACTTTCTTTACCTCGAACTTCTTGCGGCCAGTCACCTTCTTCATTTCCTCTTCTGTAGCGTTAGCCG
>JAGCVB010000051.1 GCA_017962585.1 Bacteroidales bacterium | reverse complement strand
CCCTTATCGCCGGCTTCGCCATTATGCCCGCCGTCTTCGCCGCGGGAATTGAACCTGGCGCCGGCCCGGGGCTCATCTTCGAAACGCTGCCTTTCATTTTTGGGACGATGGTTTCATCGTCGGCCGCACTGGGACGCATCGTCTCCATACTTTTCTTCCTGACCATAGTGGTGGCGGCGCTGACTTCCTCAATTTCAATGTTCGAGGTAGGCGCTGCGTATCTGGTTGAAGAACGCAGGATGTCCCGCCGCAAGGCAGTCGCAGTCATTTTCTGCGGGACCTGGCTGCTGGGCGCGCTGTGCTCGCTGTCCTTCGGTCCCTTGTCCGGAGTAACGCTGTTCGGGGAGACTATCTTCAATTTCTGCGACAAGCTCACTTCCAACTTCCTGATGAGTTTCGGCAGCATGCTGTTCGTGATTTTTGTGGGCTGGAAGATGAAGAAGTCCGCCGTGCGGCAGGAGTTCACAAACGGCGGCACCCTGCGGTTCAGCACCCGTCTTTTCGGGGTAGTCTATTTCTTTATCAGATACATAGCTCCGCTTGCCATTATCGCCATTTTCATCACTAATTTACTGGCTTAGACATTTTTTACTTGATACAGGAGACGTATTTACAGTAAAAATGTGTTTTATTTGTAAAAATGTGTTTTATGAAAAAGATATTAGCCATATCATTGACCCTGACGGCTTTGCTGATGTTGCCCGCCTGTCAGAAAGAAAACAACGAGCTTGCTCCTGGAGAGACTAAAAGCCAGGAGCCGGCGTCAAAGACTGACCGTGCCGTCCGAGAATTCACGGTGGGGGACAACATAGTCCTTTTCGGGTATGAGAATGCAGGAAATCCGGGAAATGGCAGGAATTGGGTAAATCTTGAAGATAGCATGGATACCGGTGAATACTCAAAGATGATGCGTTTTGATGACGATGAATCCTTGAAACAGCATTACCGCTTGGAGTATGATCCTATAGACTGGTCAAAGAAGACGCTTCTTCTGGCCTATGGAATGAGGCTCTATCAGGACCGCCCTATGGGAGTTCAGTTTGAACAGAAGGAGAACGGCGAGTATGTTCTTACCGTTGAGATAATTCCTAACCTTGCTGCAGCCCTTAACTGGTGGCGCGTCGCCGTCCTGGTTGACAAGCTTGAAGACAATGCCGTCATAGAACTTTCCACTATAAATTGAACTCTTTTATAGCCCCAGTTCCTGCTTCATCTTGCGGAGGAGGTCGAAGGCCTGCATGGGGGTCATATTGTTGAGATCCGCGTCCTTGAGGTAGTCGCGTATCGCTGACAGGGTTGGATCGTCCAGCTGGAAGAAAGAAAGTTGCACGGCGCCGTTCTCTACGGTGCCGGCTTTTGTTTTTTCTGCCGAGCGCAGCACCTGCGGCACCTCGCCCTTTTCCAGGGCGTCCAGGGTGCGCTGGGCGCTCTCTACGATCTCGGTGGGCATTCCCGCCATCCTGGCCACGTGGATTCCGAAGCTGTGGGCCACGCCTCCTTCGCGCAACTTGCGCAGGAAGATTATGTCCTTGCCCGATTCCTTGACTGCAATGTGGTAGTTCTTCACGCGCTTGTACTGGTTCTCAAGGTCGTTGAGTTCGTGGTAGTGGGTGGCGAAGAGGCACTTGGCGCCGTTTCCGCGCTCGTGGAGGAACTCCACAAGGGCGCGGGCTATGGACATTCCGTCGTAGGTGGAAGTTCCGCGGCCTATCTCGTCCAGCAGAACCAGGGAGCGCTGGGAGAGATTGTGCATTATCATTGAAGTCTCCAGCATTTCCACCATAAAGGTGGATTCTCCGCGGGAAATGTTGTCCGACGCGCCGACACGGGTGAAAATCTTGTCGAAATAGCCCATTTTAGCGCTTTTTGCGGGCACGAAGGACCCAACCTGGGCCATCAGTACTATGAGGGCTGTCTGTCGCAATAAGGCCGATTTTCCGGCCATATTGGGGCCTGTCAGGATTATTATCTGGAGGGTCTTGCTGTCCAGGCTTATGTCGTTGGGGACGTACTCCTCTCCGGCGGGCATAATGGTTTCTATAACCGGGTGCCTTCCCTGCTTTATATCCAGGGTGAGGCTCTTGTCCACAACTGGGCGGCAGTAGTCCTGCTCGGCCGCCAGTTCTGCGAATCCGGCCAGCACGTCCAGTTTGGAAAGGATGCGGCAGTTGGCCTGTATCTTGGGTATGTGTTTCTGGATGAGGGCAATGAGGTTAGCGTATATGCTGGCCTCCAGGGCGTTTATCTTCTCTTCGGCTCCGAATATCTTGGCCTCGTATTCCTTAAGTTCCTCTGTGATGTAGCGCTCTGCGCTCACCAGGGTCTGCTTGCGCACCCACTCCGGCGGAACCTTGTCCCTGAAGGTGTTGCGGACCTCGAGGTAGTAGCCGAATACGTTGTTGTAGTCTATCTTGAGCGACGGGATGCCCGTGCGCTGGCTCTCGCGCTGCTGCATCTGCTGCAGGTACTCGCGGCTGTTGGTGAATATGTTGCGAAGTTCGTCCAGCTCCGGGTTGACGCCGGCGGCGATGACTTCCCCTTTGCCTATGGCCACTGCTGGGTTCTCCTTCATCACGCGGCGGATTTCATCCAGGAGCGCGGCGGCGGGGTCCAGCCCGGCCACCAGTTTGTCCAGGGCGGCGCAGCCCTTGTCGCGGCAGAGTTCAGCGATGGGCGCGCCCTGCGCCAGGCTGCGGGCCAGCTGCACCGTCTCGCGCGGGCTTATCCTGCCCGCCGCGGCACGCGACAGGATCCTCTCCAGGTCTCCTACGTTGTTCATCAGGGCCTGCAGGCGAGCCAGTTCCTCCGGCCTCTGCAGGAAGTATTCTATGATGTCGTAGCGGCTTTCCAGTTCCTTCAGGTCCAGCAGCGGCATTGCCAGCCAGGTGCGAAGCAGGCGCGATCCCATAGGGGAGCAGCATCGGTCCATCACGTCCACCAGGGCTGTGCCTTCGCCACCGGCGGCGTGGAACACCTCCAGGTTGCGCAGGGTGAACTTGTCCATCCAGACAAAGGAATTGCGGTCTATGCGGGAGATTGAGCAGATGTTGCGCAGCCCGCTGTGGTGCGTCTGCTCAAGGTAAACCAGCAGCGCGCCCGCGCTGCAGATTCCCAGCGGGGCGCCGCTCACGCCGAATCCCTTGAGGCTCCTCACTCCGAACTGCTTGCAGAGTTTCTCCTCGGAGGCCTCGTACACGAAGGCCCACTCGTCAAGCGAGGTGGTGTAGAAATCCCCGAACCTCTCCTTGACGCCTTTCTCGTAGCCGTGCTGGACTATGAGCTCCTTTGGGTTGAGGCTTGCCAGCAGGGTGGCGGCGTAGTCCAGGCTGCCCTGGGCCACCTGGAAAGAGCCCGTGGACACGTCCAGGAAGGCTATTCCGCACTCGTTGCCCTCAAAGGTGAGACCCGCCAGGAAGTTGTTCTGCTTCTGCTCCAGAAGGCCGTCATCAAAGGCTATTCCCGGGGTGATGATCTCCGTCACTCCTCTCTTTACAAGTTTCTTGGCCTTGGAAGGGTCTTCCAACTGGTCGCAGACGGCGGCCTTGTAGCCGGCCCGTACCAGTTTGGGAAGGTAAACGTTAAGGGCGTGGTGGGGGAAACCGGCCATAGGAGTGTCTTCCTTGTCTCCGTTGCTCCTTTTGGTGAGGACTATGCCCAGGACCTTGCTTATGGTAACGGCGTCGTCGCTGTAGCATTCATAAAAATCCCCGACTCTGTACAGAAGTATAGTGTCAGGATACTGGGCCTTTATGCCAAAGTATTGCTTAAGAAGTGGAGTGTCCTCTGCCCGCTTTCCCATATAACGCAAATTTAACTAAATTTGCACAAGTATGGACGTAAGGGCTAAAAAATCATTGGGGCAGCACTTCCTCACGGACCAGGGCGCCGCAAGGGGTATAGTCGACGCGTTGAGCGCGGACTCCCCCGTGCGCGACGTGCTTGAGATAGGCCCCGGAACCGGGGTGCTGACCCGCTATCTCATAGAGAGGCCGGACATAGACCTCAAGATGGTGGAGATTGACTCGGAATCCGTGGAATACCTGCTCACGCATCTTCCCGGAATGCAGGGGAAACTCCTTCAGGCCGACTTCCTGCGCGTGCCGCCGGAGAGCATATTCGACGGTGACTTCAGGATAATAGGAAACTTCCCGTACAACATCTCCTCCCAGATATTCTTCAAGATCCTGGACTACAAGGACAGGATTCCGGAGGTGGTTTGTATGGTCCAGAAAGAAGTTGCCGACCGCATTGCAATAGGCCCCGGTACCAAGGTTTACGGCATACTTTCGGTGCTCCTTCAGGCCTGGTACGACATACGGTACATAATGACCGTGGGGCCCGGCGCCTTCCTGCCGCCGCCCAAGGTCCAGTCTGCAGTGATACGTCTTACGCGCAATTCCCGCACCGATCTCGGCTGTGACGAACGCCTCTTCCGACAGGTGGTCAAGACCGCCTTCAACCAGCGCCGCAAGACCCTCCGAAACGCGCTCAAGCCCCTCATTGCTGAAGGGCTTGATACTAGCGATCCCATTTTCGACCTCCGTGCGGAGCGTCTGGGGGTGGAAGACTTCGTGCGTCTTACCAATATGCTTGACGTCAGGGCATAAGCCTGACGATGTTGTCTGCGAGTTCCTTGAAGGCTTGTCCGTCAGGAGAATCCTTCAATGCGGCAGGCAGTCCGTCGTCCCCGCTTTCGCGTATACCCTGAACCAGCGGAATCTGTCCAAGCAGCTCCAGTCCGAGTTCGCGGGCCATCTTCACGCCTCCGTCCTTTCCAAAGATGTAGTACTTGTTCTGAGGCAGTTCCTCGGGGGTGAACCACGCCATATTCTCCACCAGTCCCAGCACGTTCTTCTCTATGCCTGAAGTGCGGAACATGTTGACTCCCTTCAGGACGTCGGCCAAGGCCACCTGCTGGGGCGTGGTGACTATTATCACACCGTCCATCCTGATGTCCCTTGCCAGGCTTATGTGGATGTCTCCTGTTCCCGGAGGCATATCTATTATCAAATAATCCAGCTGGTCCCACTTTACCTGCAGGATCATCTGCTTGAGAGCTCCGGACGCCATCGGACCCCTCCAGATGAGGGCTTGCTCCGGCTGGGCGAAGTATCCTATGGACATCCACTTCACTCCGAATTTCTCAATGGGCAGGAACCACTGTTTGCCGTCGATCTCGTCCACAAGAGGGACTTCGCCCGCGGTGCCGGTCATCACCGGCACGGAAGGGCCGTAAACGTCGGCGTCTGCAAGGCCCACCTTGTAACCCTTGCCCGCCAGGGCTGCGGCAAGGTTCACTGCCACGGTGGATTTGCCCACACCCCCCTTTCCGGAGGCGACGCCTATGATATGTTTCACTCCGGCCAGGCCTTCATCAGTCAGTTCCTCCTGCTTCTTGCGCGGGGCTTCTTCCTTCACCACGCTCTTTACCGATGCCGTGGTCCCGTTGGGGAAGTTCCTCTGGATAGCCGCGCGCACGGCCCCTGCCAGATAATCTGCCAGAGGGTCCTTGCGGCCCGTGTATTCCAGGGTGACCTCAACGTTGTTCCCTTTTATGTCTATCCCTCCTACGAGGCCGAGTTCAGTTATGCTTCTGTCGCCTTTTCCAGGATGGGTGACCTGCTGCAATGCAGCCAATACTTCTTTTACTGTCATAGTTTATCTTACTAGGTTCATTTCATTGAGCAGATAGCCTGCTCCGCCGAATTTGTCCAGCATCAGCAGCACGTAGCGGATGTCCACGTTAATGCACCTCTGAAGGTTGGGCTCAAAGATGACGTCGCCGCTCATAGCCTCCCAGTTGCCGTCGAAGGCCAGGCCTATGAGTTCTCCGTTGGCATTGAGCACGGGGCTTCCCGAGTTGCCTCCGGTGATGTCGTTGTTGGTGAGGAAGCAGGTGACAAGTTCGCCGTCCTCGTTGGCATACTGGCCGTAGTCTTTATTCTGGTATATCTCCTTGAGTTTTTCAGGCACGCGGAACTCGTAGTTGTCAGGGTCTTCCTTCTCCATCACGCCCTTGAGGGTGGTGTAGTGCTTGTACAGCACTCCGTCCTTGGGAGAGTAGGACTTGACGGTTCCGTAGGAGAGGCGGCAGGTACTGTTGGCGTCGGGGTAGATGGGCTGTCCGGCCATCCATTCCAGCTGTCCTGCGGTGTAAGCCTTGGTGGCCTCGGCCAGTTTTTCCTCGTCGGCGTAGATGATGTCGCTCTTGGCCAGGGCCACGTCCCTGATGGCGGCGTACAGCCTGCGCGCGGGGTCGTTGCGGAGGTCAACTCCGTTGGCGACGGCCTGGTGCAGCCTGTCTTCTGATACGAAGGCGCTGGTGGCGAACAGTTGGTCCAGATAAGCCTCGGTGAGGTCTATGTCTATCTTGTCCCCCGGCTTTACGTGGTCAAGATAGAATTTCACCAGCGCGGAGGCCTCCTTGCGGTCCAGGTCTACGTTGTAGTTCTTGAAGTCGGGATTCTCGGAGATGGAGTTGGTGACCAGTTCTATCCTGTAGATGGACTCCGTGAGCAGGGTGTAGGCCAGTTTGGCCTCCTGGGCCCTGCGGGTGCATTCGTCTATGGTGGCTATGGCGCTGCCGTATTTCTTCCTGCGGCTCCTTTTGGCGTTCACCCATTTCATAAAGTCGGCCTCTTTCTGAAGCTCACGCTGGATTACGCCCAGGTTGGCGAAGGCTTCCCTCTCGCCCTGCCATTTCTTCCATCCGTTGGAGGAACTGGCGTACTTGCTGGCATACTGGAGGTTCACCACGGGGTCGGCCATACGGGCCTCCCACATAATGTCCTGGCGCACGGTACGGGCGTCTATGCGCACGTCGTTGGTCTTGAGCATATCCTGGAGCTGGGTGGCGGTCATATACCTCTGGGTGGTGCCGGGATAACCCATAATCATTGCGAAGTCCCCGTCCTTCACGCCCTTGAGGGATATCTTGAGAGACTGCTTGGGGGTGAGGGGCTTGTTGGCTGCGGAGTACTCGGCAGGCTCGTTGTCGGGACCTGCGTAAACCCTGAACATAGAGAAGTCGCAGGTGTGCCTGGGCCACATCCAGTTGTCGGTATCACCTCCGAACTTTCCGGAAGATGCCGGCGGGGCGCCCACGAAGCGCACGTCGCGGTATATCTTGTAGATTATCAGGTAGTATGCGTTGTCGTTGTAGAAACTGGATATCACGGCAGTGCAGTTGGGGTTGGCGGCCTTCGCCTGGTCCACGAGGTACTGTATGCCGGCTTCCTGCTCCTCGGGGCTCTTCTTTTCAAGCTTGCTTACCTGGGCGGTGACGTCCGTCATACTCTGCATAAAGCGTACGGTAAGGCCTGGCACGGGGAGTTCCTGGCTGCGGTTCATTGCCCAGTATCCGTCCTCCAGGTAGTTGTGTTCGGGAGAAGACAGTCCCTGGATGCTGGAGTATCCGCAGTGGTGGTTGGTGACCAGGAGACCCTCGTTGGAGATGATCTCGGCGGTACAGCCGCCTCCGAACTGGACTATCGCGTCCTTGATGGACGGCGTGTCGGGGCTGTATATCTGCTCCGGAGTGAGCAGGCATCCCAGGTCTTGCAGGGCCTGCGCGTTCATCTGCCTGAGAAGGGGAAGCATCCACATACCTTCGTCAGCGAAGGCGTTGGTGCAAAGGAGCAGCAAGGACGCTGCAATTGATATGAACTTTTTCATTTTAAAATAAAGTTAATTCTAATTCTTTAGGGTGGAAACTCTTGCGGTGATGGGGAGTGTATCCATACTCCTTTATGGCCTGTATGTGCTCCGCCGTGGGGTAGCCCATATTCCTGTCCCACCCGTATTGGGGGTACTTCAGCGCAAGGTCGCGCATATAGTCGTCACGGTATGTCTTGGCAAGGATGGATGCAGCCGCTATGCTGGCGTAGGTGGCGTCGCCGTGGACCACTGTCTGATACTGGAACCCGTCGAAAGGCTTGAAGCGGTTGCCGTCTATCAGCAGGAACTCCGGCCTGGGATCCAGTTTCCGTACGGCCCTCTGCATTCCTATGATGGAGGCGTTCAGTATGTTTATGGAGTCTATCTCCTGGACGCTCACTTCCACCACCGCCCAGGACACGGCTTTCTCCTGGATAACTGTCCTGAGTTCTTCCCTCACGGGGGCGGTCAGTTTCTTGGAATCGTCAAGCAGAGGATGGCGGAAGCCGGGCGGAAGAATTACAGCTGCGGCAAAAACAGGCCCTGCGAGGGGGCCTCTACCGGCCTCGTCGCAGCCTGCTTCAATCATATCAGGGTTCTTGCAGCTTAATAAGTCGGCTTTGCGGGACATCTCCCGCAAAGATAAACATTATTTTTGCAGCAAAGCTATTATGGAATCCTTAGACCTGAGAGATTCCTGAAGAGAATCGACAAGCTTTTTCAGAAGTGCGATGGTGTCGTCCTTTTCTTTCAGGCGGGACTCGTAGTCCTGCTGCATTGAGCGAAACCTCTCGTTGAATTCTGTTTTTGCTTCTCCTAATTTTATATCGGCATTTTCTACTGGTTCGTATCCAAGAACAAGTTTTTCAATAGTAGTGTCGGTAAGTTCTGCAATTTTTTGAAGCTTTTCGTTGAAGATTCTGGTATCACCGTTCTCTATGCCTATGTAGGCATTACGAGAGATGCCTATCTTGTCGGCTATTTCTTTCTGGGAAAGCTTGCTTTCTTTTCGGTAGGCTTTAATACGTTGTTTTACAGTTTTTTCATCCATAGCTAAAGTTCTTGACACAAAGATAAGTCTTCCAAAAATGACTTGTAGCCAAGAATAACTTTACAATGCAAAGAAAAGAAAGACAGTATAAAAAGAATTAACCCTATTCTGTACCACGAATTACTTTGCGACACTCTTCAAAAAATCCCTAAAAAGGATACATATTTGCCAAAAAGCAAAGGATATGATTACATTATTGACCGCTTATGCCGTTTTCTGGGAACTGTTGGACAGAGATCGGATTTATCTGGACCAGAGTCTGGATTTTTCAACAGTGTGCGAATATATGGGAATTGCCAGCGAACGCCTCGACAGACTCATTTATGAAGAGACGGGTTTCCACGGCCAAGAAGTTCTGACTCGTTTCAGAGGCATTGGTTTTTCAATGAATTATGATTAAATTTGCAGAATCTTCCGCTTTGGAAATCAATTAGATTAATCATAATCAAAAATACAGTACTGAAATGAAAGAATATTCTACCAAAGACATCCGCAACGTGGTTTTGCTGGGAAGCACCAAGTCAGGCAAGACCACGTTTGCGGAGGCTATGCTTTACGAAGGTAAAGTGATTGACAGAAGAGGAACAGTCGAGGACAAGAACACACTGTCCGACTATGAAGAACTTGAGAAGATCAACCAGAGGTCCATCTACGGAACCCCTCTGTACGCCCAGATCGACGGCAAGAAGCTCAACTTCATAGACGCACCGGGTTCTGACGACTTCATCGGAGGCGCCTACGCAGGCTTCAGGGTATGCGAGAGCGGCGTCCTGGTAATCAACGCCCAGCAGGGTGTGGAGGTCGGCACCGAGGCTTTCGTCCGCCGCGCAGAGGCTGCAAGCCTTCCAATGGTAATCGCAGTCAACCAGCTGGACACCGAGAAGGCAGACTGGGACAACATCCAGAACTCCATCAAGGAGGCTCTCGGATCCAAGTTCATCAACCTTCAGTTCCCTGTCAACGCCGGTCCTTCATTCGACGGTGTAATTGACGTGCAGCTCATGAAGTACATCCGCTTCAAGGATGACAAGGGCAATTTCGAACTGCTTGACATCCCTGCAGAGTACCAGGACAAGGCCGAGGAGTATCGCGAGGCTCTCGTAGAGAAGGCCGCCGAGTTTGACGAGGCTCTCATGGAGAAGTTCTTCGACGCCGGAGAACTCACCGAGGACGAAATCAACCAGGGTCTCACCATCGGTATCGACAACGGAGAGGTTTATCCCGTATTCTGCATCTGCGGAAAGAAGGACATGGGCGTAAGAAGGCTCATGGAGTTCATCCTCAACGTAATGCCTGCACCCAAGGTTAAGGAGGACGGCCCCGCTTCCCTGTTCATCTACAAGAACAATGTAGAGCAGCACCTCGGAGAGGTTTCCTTCTTCAAGGTAATGAGCGGCAGCATCACCGCCGGCATAGACCTGGAAGATCCCGCTTCCGGCAACAAGGAGCGCCTTTCTGCAATCTATGCAGTGGCCGGTCTCAAGAAAGAGGCTGTTACCGTGCTTCACGCCGGTGACTTCGGATGCGCCGTAAAACTCAAGAACGGAAAGTCCAACACCACCCTTTCAGCCCTCAACTCAGGAATCCAGTACGACAAGATCGAGTACCCCGCTCCCAAGTACCGCTGCGCCATCAAGGCAAAAGTCCAGCAGGATGAGCAGAAACTGGGCGAGGCCCTCAAGAAGATCAGCGCCGAAGATCCTACCTGCATAGTAGAATATTCCAAGGAACTCCGCCAGACCATCCTCAGCGGAAACGGCGAGCAGCACATCAACATAGTAAAATGGCTCATCAACAACGAGTACAAACTGGATGTCGAACTCTTCGCACCTAAGGTTCCTTATCGTGAAACCATCACCAAGGTGGCCACCGCACAGTACCGTCACAAGAAGCAGTCAGGCGGCGCCGGACAGTTCGGAGAGGTTCACCTCCTCGTCTGCCCTGCAGAGGGAGAACTCAACACCAAGTTCAAGATCGACGGCAAGGAGACCCAGCTCAACATCAAGACCCAGGACATCTCTGAGATGGAGTGGGGCGGAAAGCTGGAGTTCTACAACTGCGTAGTCGGTGGTGCAATCGACCTCGGATTCATGCCCGCCATCCTCAAGGGTATCAAGGAGAAGATGACCGAAGGTCCTCTCACCGGATCATACGCCCGCGACATCCGCGTATTCGTATATGACGGAAAGATGCACCCGGTTGATTCCAAGGAAATCGCCTTCATCATCGCCGGACGCAACGCCTTCAAGGAGGCCTTCCGCAACGCCGGTCCCAAGATTCTGGAGCCTATCTACAACGTAGAGGTTATGACCCCTGCAGAGTACCAGGGCGCCGTGATGAGCGACCTCCAGAACCGCCGCGGAATGCTCGGCGACATGGGAGCCGACAAGGGATTCGCAATCCTCAAGGCAAGGGTTCCTCTGGCAGAGCTCTACCGCTACTCCACAACCCTCAGCTCCATAACCGCAGGATCTGCAACCTTCTCTATGGAGTTCGCAGACTACCAGCCTGTACCTGGCGACGTTCAGGCCAAGCTTCTCGAGGCTTACGCAGCAGAAGAGCAGGACGAGGACTAGTCTATGTACAGAACGCATACATGCGGAGAACTCCGCATTTGCAATGTTGGGCAGAAAGTCACCCTGGCAGGATGGGTACAGAAAGTACGCAGCCTCGGCGGGATGACTTTCGCCGATTTAAGGGACCGCTACGGTATTACTCAACTGCTGCTTGACTCTCCCGGAGACCTGGGCCGTGAATACGTGATCCAGGTGACCGGCCAGGTTGTGGAGCGCCAGAGCAAGAACCCAAAGATCCCTACCGGAGAAATAGAGATAAAAGTCGATACCGTAAAGATTCTCAACAAGGCTTCCGTCCCTCCTTTCACAATTGAGGAAGAGAGCGACGGAGGAGAGGATCTGAGGGCGAGGTACAGGTACCTGGACCTCAGGCGTCCCCCTCTCCAGAGGGCGCTCGCGCTCAGGCACCGCATAGGCCAGGAAGTCCGCAACTACCTGGACGCCCAGGGCTTTATGGAGATAGAGACCCCGTACCTCATCAAGTCCACCCCTGAGGGAGCCCGCGACTTCGTGGTTCCTTCAAGGATGAACAAGGGTCAGTTCTACGCCCTCCCGCAGTCTCCCCAAACCTTCAAGCAGCTTCTGATGGTGGCCGGCTACGACCGCTATTTCCAGATAGTACGCTGCTTCCGCGACGAGGACCTGCGTGCAGACCGTCAGCCTGAATTCACCCAGATAGACTGCGAGATGTCCTTCGTGGAGCAGGAAGACGTGCTGAACACCTTCGAGGGTATGATGCGCACCCTGTTCAAGAACGTGCTGGACGTGGACGTGCCCAATCCGCTCCCGCGGATGAGCTGGTACGACGCTATGGACGGCTACGGTTCAGACAAGCCGGACATCCGCTTCGGGATGACCATCCACGAGACAACTGACCTGGTGCAGGGCTTCGGCTTCGGAGTGTTTGACGGCAGCCAGTACGTCGGAGCCATCGCGGTTCCGGGAGGTGCAGAGTACACCCGCAAGCAGATTGACGAACTTACCGAATGGGTAAAGCGTCCGCAGGTGGGCGCCAAGGGCCTCGTCTACATAAGGCTCAACGCCGACGGAAGCATAAAGTCTTCAGTAGACAAATTCTATTCTCCCGAGCAGCTTGCAAAGGTTGCCCAGAGGTGCGGCGCAGAGAAGGGCGACATAGTCCTTGCGCTGTGCGGTCCCAAGAGAAAGACGCAGACGCAACTTGGCGTACTGCGCCTGGAGATGGGTAACAGGCTCGGTCTCAGGGATCCCGGCGTGTTCTCCCCGCTGTGGATAGTGGACTTCCCCCTGCTGGAGTGGGACGACGAAACCCAGCGTTTCTACGCAATGCACCATCCGTTCACTGCGCCCAAGCCTGAGCACGAGAAGTGGTTCTACTCTGACAATAAGGAAGATCTCGAAAAAGTCTGCGCCAACGCGTACGACTTTGTCCTGAACGGAACCGAACTTGGAGGAGGCTCCATCCGAATCCACGACGCCGACATGCAAAGCCGCATGTTCCAGGTGCTGGGAATTTCAAAGGAGGACGCCCAACTCAAATTCGGGTTCATCATAAACGCCTTCAAGTACGGCGCCCCGCCTCACGGCGGCCTCGCGTTCGGTTTCGACCGCGTCTGCGCCCTGTTCGGCGGCCAGGAGACTATCAGGGACTACATAGCATTCCCCAAGAACAACCAGGGAAGGGACGTGATGATAGACTCTCCTTCAGAGATAGACCCCGTGCAGCTTGAAGAACTGCAGATTGACATCCGAAAAGAATAACTTTGGTTACCAGGACTGACATTCACGATTTAAGCACGCAGAACACTTTCGGGATGAAAGTGTCCTGCGCTTGCTTTATACAATACGACAAGGCCGAAGACCTGAACGACCTGGATTTCCAGGCCCTGCCGCAGCCGGTGCTGCACATAGGATCTGCCAGCAACCTGCTTTTCACCGGAGATTTCTCCGGAACCATACTCCATTCCGCCATAAAGTACATCAAGTACATAGATATGGGCTTGGAAGAAGTGCTGGTGGCAGTGGGAGCAGGGGTCCTTTTCGACGACTTTGTGGCCCAGACCTGCGGCCACGGGCTGTGGGGAGCGGAGAACCTTTCCCTGATTCCCGGGGAGACAGGGGCCGCCGCAGTGCAGAACATTGGCGCCTACGGAGTGGAGGTTAAGGACATCATTTCCGGTGTTGTCTGCTACGACACTCAAACCCGATCCAAGTGTACCTTCAAGGTGGGCGAGTGTAAATACGGGTACCGTTCTTCCCGCTTCAAGGAAGCCCCCGACAAAGGGCGTTACATAGTTACAAGCGTGCTGTTCCGTCTGACCCGCAAGTACTCCCCCAAACTGGAGTACAAGGGTCTGAAAGAGGCTTTGGGAGGCAAGGAGCCCAGGACTCCGCAGGAGGTCAGGGACGCCGTAATCAAGGTGAGGATGGAAAAACTGCCCGACCCCAAGATTATGGGCAGCGCAGGCAGTTTCTTCAAGAATCCCGTCGTTACTCGTGAACAGTTCCAGGAAATAGAGAAGACAGCCAGGATTAAGAACGGAGACGACTACCAGGTGCCACACTACGACCTGGGAGAGGAAGGAATCAAGGTTCCGGCTGCCTGGCTTATCGACCAGTGCGGCTTCAAGGGAATGCGCCGCGGGAACGCCGCCGTGCACCACGTCCAGCCTTTGGTGCTGGTAAATTATACCGGAAATGCCACTCCTGACGAAATTTTAGAGCTGGAAGGGCTTATAGTTTCGGATGTTTATGATAAATTTGGGATTGAATTGATTCCGGAGGTAGAGCATATATGAGCAAGTTTATAGTAGAAGGCGGTCATACACTGAGCGGAGAGATCCGTCCGCAGGGGGCCAAGAACGAAGCTTTGGAGGTCCTCAGCGCCGTTTTGCTTACAGAGAGCGAGGTTCGCATTTCCAACGTTCCTGAAATCCTGGACGTTAAAAACCTCATCGCACTCCTGCAAGGAATGGGCGTGAAGGTGGACAGGCTCTCCAGCGGAGAATATGTCTTCTGCGCCAAGGACGTGGACGCCTCGTACATACAGAGCCCCGAATTC
This sequence comes from Bacteroidales bacterium, assembly GCA_017962585.1. Classification (GTDB taxonomy): domain Bacteria; phylum Bacteroidota; class Bacteroidia; order Bacteroidales; family UBA932; genus Cryptobacteroides. The sequence goes on along the minus strand of JAGCVB010000051.1, from coordinate 10,523 downwards.
GTGAAGCAGTGCGCAGCCCTGCGCGGCTCCGTGATGGTTGTGGGCCCGCTCCTGGCAAGATTCGGCCGCGCATATTTCTCCAAGCCCGGAGGCGACAAGATAGGCCGCCGCAGGGTGGACACCCACTTGGACGGATTCTGCAAGCTGGGCGCCAGCCTCGCTTACGAGCACGACAAGAGGGCCTTCCTTCTGGAGGCGCCCCAGGGCCTCAAGGGCTGCTATATGCTCCTTGACGAGGCTTCCGTGACAGGTACGGCCAACATAGTAATGGCCAGCGTCCTGGCAGAAGGCGTGACCACCATCTACAATGCCGCCTGCGAACCTTACGTGCAGCAGCTCTGCCGTATGCTGGTGGCAATGGGCGCCAGGATAGAGGGAATCGGTTCCAACCTGCTCACTATCACCGGAGTGAAGCAGTTGGGCGGAGCCGCCCACCGAATCCTTCCGGATATGATTGAGGTGGGAAGTTTCATAGGCCTCGCCGCCATAACCCAGTCTTCAATAACAATCAAGGACGTGTCCTTCCAGAACCTGGGCATAATTCCGGACAGTTTCCGCCGCCTGGGAGTGAAACTGGAGCAGAGGGGCGACGACATATTCGTCCCCAGGCAGGACACTTATGAGATAGAATCCTTCGTGGACGGTTCCATTATGACCATCGCCGACGCTCCCTGGCCGGGTCTGACCCCAGACCTGCTCAGCGTTATGCTGGTGGTTGCCACGCAGTGCAAGGGCAGCGTGCTCATTCACCAGAAGATGTTCGAGTCAAGACTCTTCTTCGTGGACAAGCTAATAGATATGGGAGCCCAGATCATCCTCTGCGACCCTCACCGGGCCGTTGTCATCGGACACGACCACGCCCTCAAGCTCAGGGCCAACAGGATGACCTCGCCGGATATCCGCGCAGGTATAGCCATGCTGCTTGCGGCAATGAGCGCCAAGGGGGTATCCCAGATTGAGAACATAGAGCAGATAGACCGCGGTTACGAAGACATTGACGGCCGTCTGAACGCATTGGGAGCAAAGATTATCAGAGAATAAATAGCATAGTGTATTATGGAAAAGATCAAAGTCGCCATTGTTGGTTACGGTAACATCGGAAGATACAGTCTGGAAGCCGTCCAGGCAGCATCCGATATGGAATGCGTGGGCATTGTCCGCCGCAGCGGAAATGCCGGGGAGTATAAGGAACTGCAGGATTACAAGGTAGTTTCTGACATCCGGGAATTGGGAAAAGTAGACGTGGCCATCCTCGCCACCCCTTCCAGGAAAGTTAAGGAAAACGCTGAGAAATATCTTCAGATGGGCATTAGCACCGTCGACAGTTTTGACATTCACACCCATATATGCGACCTTCGCGCCGCTCTGGACCCCGTAGCCAAGGAAGGCAAGGCAGTGAGCATCATCTCTGCCGGATGGGATCCGGGCAGCGACTCCATAGTACGCTCCCTGATGCAGGCCCTTGCCCCCAGGGGAATCACCTATACCAACTTCGGTCCCGGAAGGTCAATGGGACACTCTGTAGTAGCCAAGAGCAAGGACGGCGTAGAGGACGCGCTGAGCCTCACCATCCCCAAAGGCAACGGAATGCACCGCAGGATGGTATACGTCCAGCTTGAAGAGGGAGCCGATTTCGAGAAAGTGTGCAACGACATCCTCTCAGACCCTTATTTCAGTTCTGACGAAACCCACGTGATGGAAGTGGACAACATAGAGGACCTGAACGACGTGGGACACGGCGTGGCAATGGCTCGCAAGGGCGTCTCCGGAAAGACCCACAACCAGTTGTTCAAGTTCAGCATGAAGATTAACAACCCGGCCCTTACCGGGCAGGCTCTCGCAGCCAGCGCCCGCGCTGCTATGAAACAAAAACCGGGATGCTATACTATGATAGAAATCCCGGTAATAGACTTATTGGAAGGAGACCGCGAAGACCTTATCAAGCATCTGGTATAAGTTGCGCCATAAGGTCCAAAGTGCTTTGTGAGGCTTCCACCAACGGGAGCCTCATTTCTTTTGTGCACAGTCCCAGCAGGCTGAGTGCGGCCTTGGCCGGGATGGGGCTGGTCTCTGCGAAGCAGGCCTTGTAGAGCGGCTTGAGGCCGGCGTCTATGGCGCGGGCGTCCGCCCAGCGGCCTTCCAGGGCCGCGGCGGTCATAGCGCTCACTCCCGCCGGGTTGACGTTGGAAGCCACGGATACTACTCCTACGGCGCCTTTCTCCATTATTTCAAGGGTAATGTCGTCGTCTCCGCTGAGGACGGAGAATCCTTCGGGGGCGTTCTTGAGGATTTCGAAGACCTGTTCTGTCTTTCCTGAAGCCTCCTTGGTGGCTATGATATTGGGGACGTCGCGGGCTATGCGCACGCAGGTGGCGGCTTCCATATTGGCGCCGGTGCGTCCGGGAACGTTGTATATTACGACTGGTTTGTCAGAAGCGGCGGCAATCACCTTGAAGTACTGGTACATTCCCTCCTGGGTGGGCTTGTTGTAGTAGGGAACCACTACCAGCCACGCGTCGGGGTTGTAAGGGCGCAGCAATTCCATATTGGCAAGGGTGCCGGGGACGCTGTTGGCTCCGCAGCCTACCAGGATAGGACGGCCTGCGCAATGCTCGCGCGTAACCTGCATCAGACGTACTTTTTCTTCTGCGCTTAGCGTGGGAGTCTCGCCGGTGGTGGCCAGGGCAACCAGGAAGTTTGCTCCGGCAGCTATCTGGCGGTCCACCAGGGCGGCGTAGGCGTCATAATCCACCTCGCCGTTGCGGAAGGGCGTCACTAACGCGGTTCCGCATCCGTAGAACAGGGGCCGGCTCATAATATCAGGTCCTTGAATTCGTGGACGCCCCTGATTTCTTCCGTCATCATTGCGGCGTATACTGCTCCTACTGCGAATCCTTCCCTGGAGAAGGCCTCGTGGGTGAAGGTTAACTTGTCCACCGTGGAGGTGAATACTACGGTGTGGGTGCCGGGTACTTCACCCTCGCGCTTGGCGCTGATGGGAACCTCGTCGTCCATAGAATCCTTAACCAGTGCCGCAAGGCTCTTTGCGGTGCCGCTGGGAGCGTCCAACTTGTGGATGTGGTGGATTTCTTCTATGCTGGGCTCGTAGCCGTGTCCCTTGAGGATGGATGCGGTCCTGCTGACGGCGGCGAACAGCGCGTTCACCCCTATGGAGAAGTTGGAGGCGTAGATCATAGGAGTACCTTTCTTCTCGAAGTACTTTATGACCTCGTCCTTGATGTCATCCCAGCCGGTTGTGCCCACTACCACAGCCTTGAAGTTGTCTGCAAGGAACTTGTAGTTGGCGCGGAAAGACTGGGGGAAAGTGAAGTCGATGCACACGCACTCCGCTGCCAGTTCTGGCGGGGTTGCGCATACGTCTTCGGTTGCCGCAGCTAGTTCTACTCCCTGACGGGACAGGACTTTTTCAATCATATGGCCCATTCGGCCGTAACCGCTGATTAAAACCTTCATATTACACTACTTTAGAATATCGTTCAATATACTTGACGCGGCCACTTTGGCGCCCTCTCCGGCTCCCTGTATCACAAGGGGGGAAGGGTGGAAAGCGCTCCGCACTATTATCGCGTTGTCGGTGCCGTGCAGCCAGTAGGCGGGATGGCTCTCGTCCATAGTCTGCACGCTGATGGTGGCCCTGTATCCCAGAGGAGAGGAAGGGTCCTTCACCAGGGACGCCACAAAGCGCTGGTTGCGGCCGAAATGGAGGTCGGCCTTGTCCAGTTTTGCGTAGAAGTCTTCCACGCTGCCCGTGAAGAAGGATTCGTCCAGCACGGGCTGTATCTTCACGTCTTTCTCTTCCAGGTGCACGCCCGCCTCCCTTGCCAGGATTATGAGTTTGCGCATAGCATCCCTGCCTCCCAGGTCGGTGCGGGGGTCCTTCTCTGTGAGACCCACGCTCTGGGCTTTCTTCAGGGTATCCTTGAAACTCTCTCCGGAACTGAAGATATAGTTCAGGGTGCAGGAAACCACGGCTTCTATGCTCAGGATCTCGTCGCTGGAGTTTGCGCTCATCGCTATGCTCTCCAGGAACGGCAGGGCGGCGCCCACGGTGGTCTCATACCGCAGGAAGCAGCCCGAGTGCAGGGCGGCGGTCTTCATACGCGCGTAATCCTCGTACGGGACTGCCAGGGAGCGCCTGTTGGAAGAAACTATGCTGATGCCTGCCTCCAGCAGGGCCTCGTATTGCCTGTAAATAGTCTCGCTGTCGGTGCAGTCCACGAACACCGCCTGCCTGGGCTCCATCCCTGTTATGGCCCTGCAGAAGGCCTCACCTGAAGCGTCCGACCCGGATGCGAGGGCGTCGTCCACCTCCCAGGGCATAAGCCCTCCAGGGCTGATGACGTAGCGTTTGCTGTCAGACACACCCACTATGCGCAGGGTCTTGCCGCTGTTGTGCTGCACTATGCGGGAGGTGTCTCCTATCATCTTCACAAGGGACTTGCCCACGGCGCCGTAGCCCGCTATGAAGATGCGGCGCGTGCGGTTGGGCTCCAGTTCGAAGAACTCCTTGTGGAGGCCCTTCAAGGCCTCCCTCTGGTGGTCTGCCTGCACTTTTATGCTCACTATTCCGTCCTGGAACTGTATGTCGTCCCAGAATATGCAGCTGCGGTCCAGCACGCCGTTGATTCGGCTGCGGACGCTGTCTTTGTCAACGTTGCCCGCGGTTATCAGGTATATGCAGTCGTCCTTGCGGCTGAGGCCTATCCAGCCTTTCTCACCGGGAAAGTCGTCCACCACTGTCCCCGCATTGTCAGGGTCGAAGGTGTTGAGGATGTTTATCTTGATTCCTGCTTTCTGCGCAGGCTCCACGGTAGGCGGATAGAGCACCTTTGCTCCGTGCTCGGCCATCCTCCACGCAGATTCGTAGGAGATGCGCGGGATGGTGTACGCCTGCGGCAGGTCCTTGGGGTTGGTGGTCATAATGCCAGGCACGTCGGTCCAGATCTGCAGGGTTTCGGCTCCGGAACCCGCGGCGAACAGCGCCGCGCTGTAGTCCGAGCCTCCCCTTCCCAGCGTGGTTACGCGTCCGTTCCCGTCTCCGGCAATAAATCCCGGAGCCACGAACACGCGCACCGCGCGCCTGTTATCTATTGCGGAGGCTATGTTGGCGTACGTGGCCTCCAGATTATCCTTGATGATTATCTTGCGGGAGTCCAGCCACTGCACCTCTATGCCGTCGCAGGCCAGTTTGCGCGCAATTATGCGGGTGGAGAGGATTTCTCCGAAGGCCTCCGTGACGGGAGGGCGCTGCTTTATCTGGTCGAATATGCCGCGGCACTCTTCCAGGGCTTCATCCCTCTGGACTCCTGTGAAAAGCCGGGTGATTATCTGCTGGTGACGTTCCTCAAGTTCCGTTATGCGGTCCTGGTAATGGATTACTCCTTCTCCTATCCTGATGAGGGAGTCGGTGCAGCCGCTGATGGCGGAACACACCAGGATCACGCGGTCTTTGCGGGCTGCGTTACCCACTATGTCCAGGACCCTGGAGATATTTGTAGCGGTGGCTATAGAGGTGCCGCCGAACTTGAGTACTTGCATCTACTATCTGTAGTCTTCGTATTCCGGAAGCCCTATCAAGGTGTTTATGCCGCTGACTTTGGCGTCGTCCTTGGGGCATATCAGCAATGCGTCCGGAGTATCTATAACTATATAATTCTTAAGTCCTTTCACAGCCAGCAACTTCTTTTTGTCGGTAGTGGCTATGATGCTGTTCCTGTTGTCGGAACTGATTAGTTTTCCCCCTTCCAGTACGTTTCCGGCGGTGTCCTTGACTGCAAACTCGTAAAGGGAATCCCAGTTTGCAAGGTCAGTCCAGCCGAAGCGGGTGGGGTAAACCCAGGCTATCTCGGTCTTTTCCATAACACCGTAGTCTATGGAAATCTTGTCCATGTCGCCGTATATCTTCTCCAGGAAAGCCCCTTCGGATACAGTCCCTATGACTTTGTTGATTCCCTTGAAGAGAGAAGTTATCTGGGGGATGTGCTTTTCCAGTTCTTCTTTTATCACCTGGGCCTTCCATACGAAGATACCGGAGTTCCAGAGGAATTCTCCGCTGCGCAGGAAAATGTCGGCAAGAGCCTTGTCGGGCTTCTCGGTGAAGGTCTTTACCTTTGAAGGGACGTTTTTCTTGTAGGAATTGTGACCGCCTTTCACCTGGATATATCCAAGGTTGGTGTCAGGCCTGGTGGGAACTATTCCAAGGGTGATGAGGGCGCGGTTTTCAGTCGCATAATCCAGGGCCTTGAGCATTGTCTCCTTGAACTCAGTCTCTTCCCCTATGAGGATGTCGGAAGGGATTGCGGCGAATACAGCCTGCGGGTCTTTCTTGAGCAGTTTGTATGTGGCATAGGCTATACAGGGCGCCGTATGTCTTCCGTAGGGTTCCAGAAGCAGGTTCTCTTCCGGCAGTTCGGGCAGCTGCTCCTGCACCTGGGTGGCATAGTTTGCCAGGGTTACGACCAGTATGTTCTGCGGAGGCACTATCAGGGAGGCGTTCCTGTAGCACATCTGAAGGAAGGAATCGCCGTTCCCGGCAAGGTCCAGGAACTGCTTGGGGTTGGAGGCCCTTCCTATGGGCCAGAAACGGAATCCTCCGCCGCCGGCCATTATCACGCAATAATTGTGTCCGTTCATAAAACTGTTCTAAAAGTACATTGGCAGGTAAGCCTGCGGATAATACGTAATATCTGTACTGCCTCCTTGGAACACTACTGTAACTATATCGAAAAACAACTCCGCGTTGCCGGAGTGCATTGCCGCGTATCTTACGGCAGCCTTTGCTATGCGGGCCATCTTGGCCTTTGTGGCGTTGTCCAGAGGGTCTGCCGTAGAAGGGGCCACACGGCTCTTAACCTCTACAAAATGCAGGCCTCTGGCATCTCTGGAAATGATGTCTATCTCCAGATGTCCCACTGTCCAGTTGCGGTGCAGGACCTGCTGCCCCGCCTTTGTCAAATACTCGCACGCAAGATCTTCTCCCAGATCTCCGAGCCGCCGTCTAGAAGTTTTCATAGTCGGAGGTAAAATTAATCAAAAGTAACGACAGTTACTCCTGTTCCTCCCAATTGTATCGATTCATCTTTTGCCGAAGCCACGCCGGGCACTGTCCTCAGGTACTTCTGGATCTCGTCCCTGAGCACTCCGGTGCCCTTTCCGTGGATGATTCTCACGGACGACATGTTCAGCATTATGGCGTCGTCAATGTAATGTGTCACTATGTCCAGGGCGTCCTGCAGCCTTTGGCCGCGTACGTCCAGTTCTGTCTTGAAATTGAGTTTGCGCTCCTGTATGCCCTTGTCCATCTGCTGGTACACGGGCTTGAAGGTCTCCTTCACGGCAGCCTTGTACTCGTTGGAGGAGATCCTTTCCACGCGGTCCAGCGGCATCTTGCTGGTTATGTTCCCTATTATCAGGGTGACGGCGTTGGTGGATATCCTGGATACCTCTCCCACCATACCGTTGTCCTTTACGCGGACTTTCTCTCCTATCTTGAGCGGCGCCTTGCGGAACTCCTCTATGCGCGTCTGTTCAGATGCGTTGGCGTTCTTGCGGCGCTTGCTCAGCTTCTGCATCTTGTCCTCAAGGTAGCGGTCGCGCTCTTCCATCTCCTTGGACTTGCGCTTCTCCAGGGCTTCCACGAACTCCTGGAGTTCCTTGCGGGCCTCCTTGGTCTGGTTCTTCTCGGCTTTGGATTCCTTTATGTCGCGGATGGTCTTCTCTACCTGCTTGCCGGCGTCCCGCACAATCTCGCGGGCCTCGTTGCGCGCCACGTTCAGGATTTCCTTCTTCTGGCTCTGGATTTCCTCCAGTTCCTTCTGGTATTTCTCGGTGATGCCTTCCAGCACCTTGTCTGTCTTCTTTATCTTCTGGAGTTTCTCGTCCAGGGCCTTGCGGTTGCGAACTATCTTGCGCAGGTTGCGCTCTATGCCCACGTATTCGTCCCCGGCGCGCTCTTCAGCGTCCTTTACGATGGTTTCGGGCAGCCCCATCTTTCGAGCGAGCTCGAATGCGAAGGAATTGCCGGGAAGCCCCGTCTCCAGCTTGAACAGAGGCTCTATGTTCTTGGCGTCGAACATCATAGCCCCGTTGAGGACTCCTGTCTCCTGTCCCGCTGCGTACAGTTTGAGGTTGGTGTAGTGCGTGGTTATCACGCCGTAAGTGCCGCGTTTGTCCAGTTCTACCAGGATGGCCTCTGCTATGGCGCCGCCGGCGGCGGGCTCAGTGCCCGAGCCGAATTCGTCAATGAGGACGAGGGTCTCCTTGCCGGCGGAAGCCAGCATCTCCTTCATATCGGCCAGGAAGGAACTGTAGGTGCTGAGGTCGTTCTCCAGCGACTGGTCGTCGCCTATGCTCACCATAATGTTCTGGAACACGGGCAGTTCGGAGGCCTCGGATGTGGGAATAAGCATTCCCCACTGGAACATATACTGCAGCAGGCCCACGGTCTTGAGGCATACCGATTTTCCTCCTGCGTTGGGTCCTGATATCAGAAGGATGTGCTTTGCGGGCGTAAGATTGACGGTCTGAGGCACCATCTCGCGGCCTTCCTTCTTGAGGGATTTCTCCAGGATGGGGTGCCTGGCCTTGCGCAGGTGCAGTTCCCCGTCAACTGAGATTACGGGCATTCCGGCAATGTAGTCCAGGGCGGTCTGTGCCTTGGCCAGCAAGAAGTCCATCTCTCCGATGAAGGAGGCTCCCATCTGCAGGTCGGGTATGTACGGTCTGAGGAAGTCGCTGAATTCCGCCAGGATGCGGGCTATCTCCCTGTTCTGGGCAAAGCGCAGTTCGCTTATCTCGTTCTCCAGTTCCACAATCTCGGCAGGCTCCACGAAGGTGGTCTTTCCGGAGGCGGATTCGTCGTAGACGAAGCCCTGGAGGCTGCGTTTCTTGGCGCTGTTCACTGGAATCAGGTACTTGCCGTCCCTTATGGTGATGCCCAGGTCCGAATCCACTATGCCTTCTTCCTGCGCCCTCTTGAGTATGGCGGCCGCCTTGCGGGATATGCTGCTTTCCTTCTCCCTGAGGCTCTTGCGTATGGAGTACAGCTGGTCCGACGCGGTGTCCTTTATCTCGCCGTATTTGTCCAGGATGGAGTCTATCCTGCGCTGCACTTCGGGGAAGTACAGTATCTTGGAAGAAACCTTCTTGAGGTTGGGGTAAACGCCGTCCTTTATGCCGTGGAAGAAGCCGGTGATCTTGCGTATGGTCTCCAGCATAGTCTTGAGCTTGCCTAGGGACAGCAAGTCTATGTTGTAACCGTCATTCTGGAGCTTGTTCAGGAAAGGAAGGCAGTCTATGTATCCGCTTGTGGGGAAGGACTCCTCGAACATCACAATCAGGCGCATCTCGTCGGTGAGCGCCAGGCGGTATTCTATCTCGGAAGGTTTGGTGCAGAAGGTCTCGGAGCCTGCGCGCTGGACGGCGTAGTCGGTGGAGCAATGGTCCGATATGGTTCTCCTTACCTTGTCGAACCCCAGCTTGCTCTCAAGCCTGTAGTCTATTTCCGGTCCAGTTCCTTTCACGCCGTCTTGTCTTGCGATGCGCCCGCCTTGCTGATGGGGCCCAGGAGGGCGAACAGTTCGTTTACGTTGTTTACGGTCCTGATTTCTCCGTTGGAGACGTAGGAGATAGTTCCTGTCTCCTCGGAAACCACCAGGACGTGCGCGTCGCACTCTTCAGTGATACCTATGGCAGCCTTGTGGCGCATTCCGTAATGCGCGGGGATGTCGGAATTGTCCGATATGGGAAGGGTGCAGCGGGCGGCTATGATCCTGTCGGAGCCTATTATCATGGCTCCGTCGTGAAGAGGAGAATTCTTGAAGAATATGTTAAGGATCAGGCGCTTGCTTATCTGTGCGTCCACGCGGTCGCCTGTCTGCACTATGTAGTCCAGGTTGTCCTTGCGGGTGAGCACTATGAGGGCGCCTTCCTTGAGGGCGGACATTTCTTCGCAGGCCTCGGCTATCTCCCTGACGGAAGCGTCGGCCAGTTCCTGCTCCTTGATTCCGAACAGCCTGTCCACCACCTTGCGGGTGCTCCGCGCGAATCCGGACTTCTCCGTGAACTTGAGCAGGGAGTGCCTGATCTCAGGCTGGAACAGCACTATCAGCGCCAGGATTCCGATATCCACCAGGGCTCCCATAAGTCCGGACATCAGCCTCATGTTCAGGGCCTCCACAATGACCCGCACCACCAGCAGGACGACCACGGCCAGCAGTATGTTCACGGCCGAGGAACCGCGTATCCACTTGAAGAGCAGGAATATGATTATGGCCACCAGGACGATGTCCAGGAAATCGGCGAATGATATGTTCAGAAATTCGAAAACTCCAAGAATCATAGCTCACAAAGATACATATTTTAATGTTAATAAATTGTTGAAAATCAAAAAATAAGTCGTATATTTGCAACCCCTAAAATATGCTTTTAGGGCGTAATGTATTTATAATCAATTAATTAATCAACCAATGCCTGGATTAATTGGAAAGAAAATCGGAATGACT